>JAJZOA010000096.1:7896-15857 GCA_021852225.1 Planctomycetota bacterium | reverse complement strand
GGTGGTGAGGCCATTTTGGCTCTCCGTGCGCTGCGGCTGAGCCAAGATGGCCGCTGGGATAACTTCCTGCTCCATCGGAAACTTAGACCTGCGGCATAATGTGTCACGCACCCTTGAACCAGCGTGCGGTGCCATGGAATTGACGCATGCGGTCCGTGCGCGTAATCTTCAGGTTTCTGCGGATCACCGCCGCGCGGTACGGCGGGATTATGTCCTGTTTTTCCGGAATTTTGCGTGCGTTGTCCATTCTGCCACAACACTGATGAAGACCGTGTGATAGATTCCCGTCCGGTGGAGGGCGGCGATGCAATCCGTCGCCGGCGCGCCTGTGATCACTGCAACCGACGATACACCACCTATGAGCGAATAGAGGAAACCGTCCGGCTGACGGTTGTGAAAAAGGATGGATCGCGTGTGCCATTTAACCGCAATGCGATTGCCGATGGAATTCAGAAAGCCTGTTACAAACGGCCGGTATCCGCGGAGATCATTGCCCGACTTGTCGATTCGGTGGAAGAGACTATCGCGCGGGAATTCCAGCGGGAAGTCCCCAGCAGCTTTATCGGGGAAAAGGTGATGGAATTTCTGCGCCAGACGGACCAGATTGCCTATGTACGATTCGCCTCCGTGTATCGCCAGTTTAAAGACCTCGGCGAATTGATGAACGAAGCCCAGAATGTCATCGAAAAGGCCCGCACAGAAGATCCCAGCCAGTCGGATATGTTCAACGACACCTGAGCCATCGCGGACGCGGCCGGTCGAATGAAGCCGCAGGCGGCGGCGCGATCAGAAATTATTTCCGTAAAATCTTTCCGCGGCCATTGCGGGTCGGCCGTGCCCGACGGGTAAAAAAAAGCCGCCGCACCATCAGGAATGGTGCGGCGGGCATACGTTAAGAATCATTCGGCGGGTCGACCTTCCGCCGGAATTATTCAGCGGATTTGTCCACGAATCAATTTGGAAGCCTGGTTGCTCGGCACATTCAGCGCGCCCAGCGCGGCGGCGGCGGCAATCTGGACTTTCGGGTCTGATTCGGTGGCGACCACCTGAATCAGACTGTTCACCTGGGCGGAATTCAGATGATTCCCGACGTTGCGGGCCGATGTGGCCAAATCATTAAACAGTCGCTGCTGCACGGCCGCGGGGGCCGAGGAACTGTTGAGCGATGCACGCGCCAGCATCAGCTGTGCCTTGGGGTTCCGTACATAGCCGAGCACCGCGGCGGCCGCAACCACAACCCGGTTGTGCTGATTGTGCAACGCCTGATTCAGTGCGGGCAGTGCCACGTTCACATTGAATATGCTGGCCCGGTTTTGGGCCATGCTCTTAAGCAGACCGGCGGCGGCAATGCTTAGCCGCATGGCCTGACCAGACGATGGCGTCATGCTGCCAAGCCGTTTGAGAATGGCATGGTAACGCGAAATAATGGTCTGTTCACCCGCCCCATTCGGCACGACACCAAACGTACGGAATTGAACATAATCCAGATGGGCTTTGGTTAATTCAGAGGCACTTCCGGTAACCAGAACCGGCGTGTAACGCAGCCGGTCGTCGGTGGCCGCCAGGCTTATAAGCTGATTGGCCTGGACTCCGCCTGGCACAATCACCAGACCAAGATAGGGAACATCACGAGCCTGATTCATTGCTTGTGCGACAGTCGAGCCGTCAATGACATGGAACTGGGCGCGAAGCTCACCCTTCACCTGATTGCGTATCTGATTGCTGGGATTGACCAGCAGCAGAGTCGGTTTGCTGGACTGGGCAATGGCCTCGGACAGCACGGGCACAACACGGTACGCACCATTGAAGGTGGCCGCCGGATTGGCCTTGGCTAAAGCCGAAGCGGCCGCGAAACGGACCAGCGGATCGGGATAGGTCATGGCATCAAGCAATGGGGTGGTGTGCCGGCCAGAGCCGACCAGCCCCTGCACGCCCCCAGTTTGGGCAAGTGCGGCGATAACCTTGAGGATCAGGGCGCTGTTTTCTTCCTGCAGGGCATAAGTCAGCGCCGAGTTAAGGTACCGCGGCCCGGCGGCAACGGCGTAGTAGCCCGCATCTGGAGCGCCCGCCTTGCGGGTTGGGTCGATCTGACCCGAGGGTAAATTGACTTCGCGCCGCAGGTTGGCGGTAATCCAGAGGCTGATGGCCTGACTGTTGTGAGGATCCAGTTGCAGAGCGGCCTCGCAGGCACGCATGGTTTGGATATCTTTCCAGATCGGGGTGGGAACTTCCACGCCGGTGACGTTTTGCAGTGCCGGGTCAAAATACCAGACGGGGTTGGTCGCTTCATCCGGCTGATTGGGCGATACCGACGGTTCGTTATGGAAATACGACCAGGCCAGCCGCATATACAATTGGGCCGGAGTCATGGAGGCGAATTGACCAGTCGGGTCCAGTTTCGCCAGGGCCGCACGGGCGGCATCCTTGACGGCAATGGGGCTGGATGGCGATTCAAGGAGTTGTTTGATATAGGCCATCGCCTGCGGGTAACCAATGTTGCCCAGCACCTGAATAATCTGAACTTTTTCCGCAACCGGAGTTACCTGCAATTCCTGCACAAGCGGATTGACCAGAGGCTTACCCAGATCACTCATCATCTGAACAAGATATGGCTGCATGTCCTTGTCGGCGGGTCGGCCCAGGAAATGAAAAAAGTAGGGACCGGCAAATTCGCCCGCAGCGCGTAAACGCGAACGGGAAACGACATAGGCCTGCGGGCTTTTGCCCATGGCCAATATCGCCTGGCGAATGCGGAATGGGTCTCTAGCCAGAGCGATGTAGCCCTGATTGATCAGCTTGCCGAGTTTCATGGCCACGCTTTTGAGTTTTGGATTCTGCTCATCGGCCAGAATTATTTCCATGATATGGCGGCCGTTGGCGGCTCTTTCAAAAGCTCGCAGCGTTTGTACCGGCGTGGGACCAGCCTGCAGCACCGCGGCGCCAAAATCGTGGGCGAGGGTCTGATTGCCCATAAGGGAATAATGCATGAACAGATCAGCCTGATTGATCAGCTTATGCGAGGCCTGCTGACCAGCCAGCGGGTCGGCCTGACCGAAGGCGTTAGATGAAAGTCCGCCAAAAAGCGCCGCCGATGAAACCACCGCCGCAATGAGCGCCGCGCCCACCGATTGCCGGAGGCCGGTTCGCGATGGGGTGCGGGATGAATCCGTCAAATGGGGAACGCCATCCGCCAGAGCACGTGTTGCAACCGGCCACCGGGAACATCTGAATACCATAGACGCCTCCGAAAGGGTGAGAGAAAAATGATCCAACCAACCACGCCGTCAAACGTCCGAGACGCAGCCCGTGGAGACCGCCACGGCTTAACGGGTTGTATGCAACATATCGATCAGGCCCAAGCCTGTCCTGCCCGCCAGCATCCCGCCGGGACGGTATTATCGCATGTTCATGGGTTACCGCCAACCCCCGGCGAAACGCGCCGCGGAACCAACCAAAATGGCCGCCAAGGGCTGACCCGCCCCCGGGCGCGCCGGCAACCGGCTCCCGCTCCAAAAGCCGGATTATAGACCAGCGGCCGCTAGTGTCAAAAGGCAGAAGACCGGATTCCGGAAATTTCGGGCGGTTTTCGGACCTGCCGGTGGCCTGTGGCTCTGCCGGCCAGTCCTGGCCATCGGGTTGGAAACGCGGTTTGCGCGGCCCACGACGTGCCATATTCATACCTGTAAAAGGCCGAAAAAAGCATTCGCGCCGGACATAAGGCTCGTCTCTGTGGCCGCCAGACTGGGTCGAAAGTCACCAGCACAATCGGCGGGCACCGTCAGAACCCGATGTGGCCGGACTTTCACGCACCGCCGGCGGGCAGCGGAATGGTCGCGCTGCCATGCACCGCAGGCAACGTGTTGGCACGATCGGGCATCAGGTAAAGGGCTGCGGCACAGGCCACAATAATGGCCCCAAGAATCAGCGTCACGCTAAGCCAGCGGCGATTTTCCTGGCGGAAGCGATCGAACATCGGCGCACGGCCGGCGAGGACGGAAATAAGGAAGAAAAAGAAGAAGGCCGCAAGCATTTTAATGCCAAACACCATCTGCCAGACCGATGTTTTGTCCGGTGTGTCAATGACTGCCAGCAGCCAGTAGATTCCAGACCCGATCTGCGCAAGAATGGCAATGCCCAGCGCCATCCGCCACGGTTTGTTGATTCGGTTCCACAATTCCCGCTGCTGATCCGCGGGCATCGAGGCCATCGCCGGCACAAGGAAAAACCGCATGAACGCAACGGCACCAATCAGCAGAATGGCTGAAGAAATATGCGTCCAGCGCATCAGAATATTCCAGAACAGATGGTTCGACATCGCCAGGCTCCACACGAAAGAAACATTTTGCCAGGCCCCGACGGACGGGCCGCTCAAAATGGCAGTTTACCGGAATTGCGATAACTTGGGCCAGTGTGGCTCGGCCAGACCTGCCACCGGAATGCGACCCCCATCATGATTTGGCGACAATAATACTGGAAAGCCGCCCATGGGCGGCGATCAGAATTTTATCCGCTTCGTCCGCGGTCACACCGCGCAGGTGCATGACCAGACCGCGTTTGACCTTTCCCCCGGCAGCCTGCAGCAATTCCAGCGATTCATTGCGTTCCAGACCGGTAATGTGTTGGATAATCCGCGCGGCGCGGTCGCGGAGTTTGGTATTTTTGGATGCGTCCAGATCCACCATCAGATTGCCGAAAACTTTCCCGAGTTTCACCATGGCCAGCGTGGAAATGGTATTCAGCACAAGCTTGGTTGCGGTGCCCGCTTTCAGCCGTGTGGAACCGGTAATGACTTCCGGACCGGTCGCAAGGCAGATATACAGATCCGCCTCGGCGGTGATGTGCTGGCGGTCGGTGCAGGCCAGGAAGATTGTTTTTGCGCCGCTCTGGCGGCCCTGCGCAATGGCACCATGAACAAACGGCGTGGTGCCCCCCGCGGCAATTCCCAAGACCACATCATCCGGGCCGGTCTGCTGATCCAGAATGGCTCGCTGGCCGCGGGCCGCTTCATCCTCCACATTTTCAATTGAAGTGGTCAGCGCCGCCGCACCACCGGCGATAATGGCGACCACCCGGCCAGGTTCAAGTGAAAATGTAGGCGGGCATTCGGCGGCATCCAGCACGCCAAGCCGTCCGCTGGTGCCGGCACCGACATATATCAATCGGCCGCCACGGGCCAGGGCAGTCGCGGCAAAATCAACGGCTATCGCAATTTGGTCGGCCTGTTCAGCGACCGCGGCGACGGCCTGCTGATCGGCGCGGTTCATCAGAAGCACCGCATCGCGCGTGGAAAGACGGTCCAATTGGTCGGATTCCGGATTGCGTTGCTCTGTGTGGATATGGCTTCGGTCGGGAATCATGGTCAAAACAACTTTCAGAAGGCGGTTGAGTTTGGAAGGCCGCTTCACGCCAGCGGTTCAAACCGCCGCCGTGGCGACCGCGGGAGTCGGCATTTTCAAAAAATTATCCAGCAGGGTATAGCCTTCCGGAGTTAAAAAACTCTCCGGATGGAACTGCACGCCGTGCAGCGGCCAGAATTTATGCCGCACTCCCATAATTTCATTTTCTTGAGTCCACGCGGATACGATAAAGTCTGGTGAAAGCGTTCCGGGCCGGATGACCAGACTGTGGTAACGGGCCGCCTGGAACGGATTGGTCAGGCCGGCGAACACGCCAAGATTGTCATGAAACACGGGCGATGTTTTGCCGTGCATGAGCCGCCAGTTGCGCTCCACCACTGCGCCAAACGCATGTCCAATGCACTGGTGGCCCAGGCAGACACCCAGAATGGGAATGCGCGGCGCAAAATGCGGCAGAATGTCATTGCTGATGCCGGCTTGGCGCGGTGTGCACGGACCGGGTGAAATAATAATTTTTGCCGGATGAAGGGCTTCAATTTCCGGAATGGTGATTTTGTCATTGCGAATAACCCGGATAGGAATATCCGCGGCAATCTCGCCGATGCGCTGCACGAGGTTGTAAGTAAATGAATCGTAGTTGTCGATCAGCAAAATCATGGCAGGGATTATACCCGCGATTGGCCGGGGGTGAAGCGGGTGCGGCGCATCCAGGATCAAGGCGGATCGACTGAATCATTTCCCGATTAAATTCGACAGGATATCCGCCATCAGGCCGCCGAAGCATTCAGGTAGTCGCGAAAGGCGGACTGAACCGGCGTGAATTGATTTCAACCATTCTATTGAGTGAAATTGCTCAACATATTGAGGAAATTGGGCGAGCCAAAGTGATGCGCCGGACCTTATGCGCGCAGGTCTGGAGACCGGCACTACAAAATGCCGATTTTCACTTTACGCTGTTGGCTATTGCTGTGCGATTGTCAGGGTACATAAAGGGCATATCTGCCGCGGCCGAACGGCGAGAGCAAGCTATAAAACCGCTGGAATTGTGGAAACCATAAAGTTCCAAAAAGCCCGGCCTGACCGCCATTCCCCACAACCTCCGCCAATGGCTGCCAGCCAGAGCAGCGCCAACATCACAGAATTGCCGCCGGTCAGTTTCTCCAGGTGGTTCACATTGCAGCAAAAGGACCAATACACCTGTCCGGCGGCCCATGGTGGTCTGTGCGAAACGTCTATGGTTTTCTCCTGATTTTTCTAAAAACTTCTCCCGTTAACTATCAACTGGATTTCATTTATGCTCCTATTCCTAATATGCTCCTATTCCCATACGGCAGCACTTTTGGACGAAATTAATTTTAAACCGACGGCCGCGTAGACAACGTTTGGCGTCCGGTGGCGCGTGGACGTTGTCATTGGGAATTGGCGCGCCGAATAAACGCGGCCTATTTGCAGTCGCGGCGCTATATCTGGTATTATTGCGGGCAGTAGTTTCAATGGCTTGTGTAAAGCCGTTGGCGAATGTCTGGCTTCATATATTGGTTTCAACAAAGCCCGACAGCCAATTCGCAGTTCAAGGATGTCCACTGCCGCAAGGAGGTCCGGCCCATGAAACTCCTTTCTCTGGAGCTTGCCGGGTTCAAATCATTTGCTGAACCTACGGAATTCAAATTTGATTCGGGCATTACAGGCATTGTCGGTCCCAACGGCTGCGGCAAATCCAACGTGGTGGACGCGGTAAAATGGGTACTCGGTGAAATGTCAGCCAAGTCCTTGCGCGGCGAGGCCATGCTGGATGTTATTTTCAACGGTTCGGGCAATCGAAAGCCGATGGGCATGGCCGAAGTTTCGCTGCTGTTTGGCAACGAAGACCGCCGTTTGCCGATTGATGCCGACGAAGTCAAAATAACGCGGCGGCTGTACCGCGACTTGACCTCGGAATATCTGGTGAACAATCAGATGGCCCGACTGAAAGACATTCGCGAACTGTTTTTAGACACTGGCATTGGTGTGGATGCTTATTCGCTGATTGAACAGGGTCGCGTTTCGGCATTGCTGGATTCCAACAGCCAGGAGCGGCGGGAGATTTTCGAAGAAGCCGCCGGCGTTTCACGTTTTAAAGCCCGGAAAAAAGAGACTCTGCGCAAACTGGAAAAGACAGATCAGAATCTGGCGCAGAGCCAGTTGGTATTGGATGAAGTGGAACGGCAATTGCGATCGGTGAAGGTGCAGGCCGGGCGGGCACGCAGCTATCAGGAATATGCGGAAAAACTTGCGGATTTGCGGCGCAGCCACAGCCTTTATGAATATCACCAGCTTCATGGAAAGCTTTCCCGCGTGGGTGCCCAGCGGGCCGACGCCGCCGATACACTGGGGCACCAGCGGCGTCTGCTGGATGAATCGCGTCAGCGGCAGCAGGAACTGCAACTGGAAATAGATGCCGTTGGGCAGACCGCCCGCGAAGCTGAACGCGAGCTGGCAGCCTTGCAGGCTCAGCTTCAATCGCTGCGGCAGCAGGCCGCCTTTGCGGGAGAACAGGGCCAGCAGCTTGCCCAGCAGCGCGAATTAATCCAGCAGCGGCACGGAGAAATGACCGCGCGTCTGGCG
>JAJZOA010000096.1:0-7886 GCA_021852225.1 Planctomycetota bacterium | reverse complement strand
AATCTACTGGCTGCTGGCAGTCATTGACACACCGGACAAAACATCGGTCTGGCAGATGGTGTTTGGCATTAAAATGCTTGCGGCACGGAGAAATGACCGCGCGTCTGGCGGCGGCCACGGAACAGATAAGCCAGAAAACCGCCGCGCAAGCCGCGGCGGAACAACATACGGCCCAGTGCCAGGAAGCGCTGGCCGGTCAGGCGCGGCAGCAGGAACAGGCAGCGCGGCAGATGGCGGAACTTAACCGCGAAGTGGAACAGGACAAATCCCGTGCGGTGGATCTGATGCGGCAGATTGCCCGCGCCCAGAGCCAACTGAACGCCCAGTCCGTTACCCGCCAGAACATAGATAAACAGATTGAACGGCTGGATGCGCGTGTCGCGGAACTTCAAGCCCAGTTGGCCCAGCAGGAAGCGCGTGTGGCGGAGCTGGCCGCCCAGCGCGACGAACTGGCCGCCACCGCCGGTGCCAAACAGCGGGAGATAGAGGATATTCGCACCCGACAGCAGGCGAACAACCAGCGCATGGCCGAGCTGATGGAACAACTCGGGCGGCAGCGCGAAAACCGCAGTGCCCTGATCAGCCGCCAGAATCTGCTGCGAGATCTGGAACGCCGGCGCGAGGGCGTGGCCCAGCCGGTGCAGGAAATATTCAAACGGCGCGATGCCGGGCAGGGTTTTGCATGTGTCAAAGGCATGGTCGGAGATTTAATTGACGCCGACGTGCAGACCGCCCCGCTAATTGAAGCGGCACTCGGCGATATGCTGACCGCGATCATGGTTGAATCCGCCGACCAGTTGTGCGCGGAATCAGGTGCCTGGCGGCAAATTGCCGGTCGCACGCGCGTGATTTGTCTGGATCAACTGGCACCCTACCGCGAAGACGCCGATGATACGGCGGCAAATCTGGCGGGCGTGCGGGCAATTGATCTTATTCGTTATCAACCCGCCGTTGCGCCGCTGGTTTTGCGGCTGCTGGGCCGCACGCTGGTGGTGGATACACTGGAACAGGCGCTGACCGCACAACGCAGTGGGCCACGGCATTACCGCTATGTAACCCGTGCCGGCGAGGTGCTGAACACGGACGGATCTCTGGAGCTGGGAGATGGATCGCGCAAAGTCGGCACCATTACCCGCCGCGGTGAATTAACCCGCCTGGCCGCGGAAATAGCCGATACCGAGGCCCAGATTACAGAACTTACCGGGCGCGGTGCCGAATGTGACCAGCAGTCGCAGCAGCTTGGCGCCAGACAGCAGACGTTGCGCGACGAACTGTTCCACACTCAGACCGCCCACGCGCAGGCCAACGCCCAGTGGCAGCAGACCAGCGGACAGATCGATAAACTTCGTGGCGAACAGCCGCTGATTCAGAATGAAACGCAGCATCTGCACAAGCAGGCCGCTCTGTGTGACAAGGCCATCGAAACCCTCAGGAATGAGACCACGGGGAGCGAACAGGCTCTTAAGACACTTGAGCAATCCGTGCAGGAACGCCTTGGCGAGCTGCAGCGCCGCCGCGAAGCTCTGGCGGAACTTTCCGAACAGACCACAAAGTTGCGCGTATCGCTGGGGCAGGCCCAGGAACAGCGGGCGGCCACCGCGCGCGAACTGGCACAGGTGCAACAGATACACCGTGACGCACAATCGCAGTTGACGCGCCTGACCGATGATATGGCCGCCGTGGAAAACAGAATCGGCGAGGCTCAGCGCGCCGCGCAAAGCCATCAGGAAAAGGCCGCCCATGCCGCGGGCCTGCTGGAAACCGCGCAGGAGAATGTGCGGGAAAATTCACAGCGTCTTGCCGCGCTGCGGCAGGACCATCAACAAATCAATCAGGATCTGGGCGATCGACAAAAGGAAGTTGACGCGCTGGCCCAGCAGGAACATGCCTTGTCATTATCCGAAAATGAATTAAGCGTGCGGCTGGAGACGCTGGTGGAACGGTCCGCTGAGGAAACCGGCGTAAACCTGGTGGAATTGCACAAGGATTACACGCCGCCGGAAAATGTTGATTTTGCGGCCATGGCGGCGGAAATTGATGATTTGCGCGGCCGCATGGCCCGGCTGGGGAATGTGAATCTAGATGCGATCAATGAACTGGGACAGTTGGAAGAACGGCAGAAATTCCTGACGGCCCAGATCGCGGATATTGTGGAGGCCAAGCGGCAACTTGAGGAACTGATCGGCAAAATTGATGACGATTCCCGCAGCCGCTTCCAGGAAACATTTAACGCCATCCGAGCGGAATTCCAGGAAATGTTCCGCAAGCTGTTTGGCGGTGGCAAAGCGGATGTGGTTCTGGAAAATCCGGAGGATATTCTGGAATCGGGCATTGATATCATGGCGCGGCCTCCGGGCAAGGAATTGCAATCCATCAGCCTTCTGTCCGGTGGTGAAAAAGCAATGACCGCGATTGCCCTGGTCATGTCCATTTTCAAAAGCAAACCATCGCCATTCTGTATTCTGGACGAAGTCGACGCACCCCTGGATGAATCCAACACCGGCCGCTTTGCCGCCATTGTTCAGGAATTCAACGCACACAGCCAGTTTGTGGTTATTACCCACAACAAACGGATGATGGCGGTGGCCAATCTGTTGTATGGCGTCACCATGCAGGAACAAGGTGTCAGCAAGCGCGTGGCCGTGCGGTTTGACAACCGTTCGGCGACACCGGCGGCCGCCGACGCTCACACAACAGCTGCGTAAGGCGGATTGCATTGCCGCATCGGGATGGTCGACCGATCCGTCACATATGGCATTCGCGTGCCGAGCCAGATATTCGCCCGCCCGCCCGGTCTGTGCTGGTTTGCCCGCAAATTCAATCCCGTTTACGATTTATATCCGTTCTGACCACAGTCGGATATAAACATCAGAAAAAGGGCGGATGACCATGGCGATTCTCAGGTGGAAGCATTCGGCTGGCGCACAACGCAACGGCATTCCGCAAATCAGCCGCGCCGGTGTTCTGGCAATTCTGGCCTGTTTTGCGGGCGCCATTCATCCGGTTCAGGCGGCCCCCGCGGCTGGCGCGCACGTCCGCATTCAGGCTGCAACCGGAACCTATACCATCCGGTTTCCGGATGCGGATATGGTCTTTGGCGGGACGTTGCCAGGCCCGGCTGAGCACGTGGCTGTTGCCACCGGCTCCGATGGTCTGGGCCAATACCGGTCCACCACATTTCAATGGCATCAGAATGCGGCCACTCTGTTCGGTTCCATTCGTAGTTATAAAGGCAATCCCTGCGTGCTTTTCTCGGTGCGAACCAGCACCCCGACACCCGCGGTGAATGCCATTTTTCCGCAACTGACCCGCCTGCCGGTCATGAAATACCATTTCAGCTACGCCAACCGCGTCATGACGCCGCATACTTTTCAACTGGCCCAGACCAGTACGCCTTGGATATTTTTTAACGCGAAACGTATGACATGGATCATGTCGCCCGGTTCTTGCGATATGGTTTCGCAAATGACCGGTAACGGCATCAAACTGGCGGCGGATGAATTAAACCCCGGCATTAAAACAGTGCCGGCGGGCTTTAAACATCGCACGCTTCTGGTGGCCGGCCACGGCATTGAAAACACACTGGATAAATGGGGACGGGACCTGAATAAAATCCGCGGTGTCAAACGGCCGGGGAATCAGGCGGATGTCTTCCTGAAATATTTTGGCTATTGGACCGACAATGGCGCAACGTATTACTATAATTATGATACAAAGATCGGCTACACCGGCACGCTGGACAAGGTGTACACTTATTTCAAAAAACATATCGTTCCCCTGCATTACATGCAACTGGACAGTTGGTGGTACCCGAAATCAGACCATTATTTCAATGGGGGAAAATTGCGGGCGATGAATCCGCGGCTGCCGGCGCAAAGCTGGAATGTGTATGGAGGCATCTACCGTTATCATGCCGCAAAGGAGCTTTTTCCCCAGGGTTTGGCCGGGTTTGACCGATCCATTGACAGAACTCCGCTGGGCGTGCATTGCCGCTGGATTGCGCATCGGAGTCCTTACCATCGGATTTATAAAATATCGGGAATTGCGGCGATCGATCCGCGCTATTGGAATCATGTGGCCGCATATCTGCATAGAAACGGCGTACATTTATTTGAACAGGACTGGCTGAACGATATTTACAAGGCCTCTCCGAAACTCGGCAATACGTTATGGGCCGGCGACGCATTCACCGGTTACATGGCGGCCGCCATGGCAAAACAGGGCATCGATATGCAGTATTGCATGCCCACGGCCCGTTTCTTTCTGCAGGGGTCGCGTTATGCAAATCTGACTTCCATCCGGGTCAGCGACGACCATTTTATGCCGGCGCGGTGGAGTCATGACCTTTACACTTCCGCCTATGCCCGGGCGCTGGGCATTTGGCCATGGGTGGATGTATTTAACAGTCCGCAAACCGGCAACATGCTGTTGGCAGTGCTGTCCGGAGGGCCGGTGGGCGTGGGAGACCCCATTGGAAAATCCTCCAGAAAAAACGTGCTCCGCGCTGTGCTGCCCGACGGCCTGATCGTGAAACCCGATATGCCACTGGTGGTGACCGACCAAACCATTCTGGCGGATGCCGCGGATAAACACCTTCCGCTGGTTGCAACCACATATTCCGATGCCGGAGACAGGGTTTATTATCTATTTATGTATCGACGAAAATCGGACGGTGCGACCTGTCCGGTTCAACTGCCGGGTACCGGGCCGGTTTTTGTGTACAACTGGTTTAAGCAGACAGGGCATTTGGCCGCGGGTGGTCTTCAGATTCGCGAACAACTGAAGCGTTCGGGATGGCAATATGATGTTATATCGCCGGTGTTGCCCTGCGGGATCGCGTTGCTGGGCGATACATCGTTGTTTGCCTCCATGGGTCAACAACGCATCGCCATGGTTCATTCCGGCAAACGGGCCATGGATGTTCTGGTGAATACCGCACCGCAGGAGACCAGTGTGACCCTCAGCGGGTATGCCAAAAGCAAGCCGAAAGTCCTGGCGGCCAGAATGTGCCGCGTATTTTCTGAAACCTTTAACCGCACCACCGGCATTTTTCATATTCGACTGACCCGACTGTTTGTTCCGGATGTGCGGCGGGCCATTCCTGTTCCGGATGTCCGTCAGCGCGGTGTGATTTCGCCAACAGCCACCAACGGCCGACTGTTTGTCCGACTGACGGCGAAATAGCCGATACGCGACAGATTGGGTTTGGCAGGCGGCCCGGTTGGGCCAATTGCATCGGTTGTGGCTAACGGATTAGAAGCCGACGCAGAAGTTCGGGGAAGACATGCTCGGGGCCGAAGCGTTCGTACCAGGCCAGAAACCTGGCACGGCACGCGGGCCGCATCGCGGCCAACCCCTCCAGATTATCTGTTGCGAGCACCAGTTTTTCGCGAAGGCTTTGCACCGATCCGTTTTTGAAAATCCAGCCGGTCTTTCCTTCCTCCACCAGATCATGTGCCGCACCGCATATGTCGGATGCAATCACTGGAGTTCCCACGGCCAGCGCTTCGGGTACGACAATTCCGTGAGGCTCGTAAATGGATGGCAGTACGAAAAGCTCGCTGTGCCGCGCCAGGGCCTTGACATCCTCGGGTGGTACAAATCCCAGAAAGCGTATGCGGTCTCCGGCCGCCCTTTTGGCGGCGGCTGTCAGTTCATCGCGCAATGGCCCGGAACCGGCGATCAACCAAATCCAGCCTTTATCTCCGAACTTCGCTTCGGTAAAAGCCTGAATCATCAGATGCAAGGCCTTCACCGGCACCAGCCGCGCGGCGGTAAACAGCACGCGACTGTTGATGGGAATCTGATAGCGTTCCAGTACGCGGGCGCGACTGGTCTGTTCGGCAGCGGCAAGATCCGGCAGGCTGCAGAAATAGGTACTTCTGTGAATCTGCCGCGGTTGGGCGCCATAATAGCGCCAATAAGCAATTCCGAGCCGGTTGCATGGCACAATCGCATCCAAAGAACGGCAGAGTCGCCGCAGGTAAAGATGCTTGACCAGCCGTTTGAGTTTTGTTTTTATTGCGGTTCCCCGGTCGGATCGCAAATTGCTGTCGGCAAACATGACCACGGGCAGTCCACGGGTACCGCAATATCGAATTGCCGCGCGGCGAAAGGCGGTGTTGTATCCGCCAACAATGGCGGCATCAAAACTGATTGCGTCCAGCACAGACCGGGCGGCGATTCCGTTTGACGCCCTCCGCGATCCGACAAAAGTGGCAGGCGTATGTTTCAGCACGAGTTGCGGAGCTGAATTTGGCTTTTCATCGTTCAGGTAAAGCGCGTGAAAGCGAACCGATCCCGACATGGTGTTGAGTTTGTCCAGCATGGCCACAAAATAGTGTTCGGGGCCGGGCTGAAGCCAAAGGACAACGGGCTTACCCGTGCGACCGGGTGCGGCGCTGTAAACAGGCGGCGATTGGGTGTTCGCTTTGGTCATCATCGCAAATCTGCCGCTTTTTGCCAGCCGCTAAATAATACCCTGACTTCCCGAAAATATTCGCCACGCCGTCAATGCCGCGTAGCGGTTAATCCAGATTCATCGTAAGCAGAAATTCGCGGTTGGTGCCTTTTTTCTCCAACCGGTTTTTCAGCAGTTCAACCGCTTCAATCGCGTTCATGTCCGAAAGGACTTTGCGCAGACGGTAAATCAGCTCCAGTTCTCGTTTATCCAGCAGCAGTTCCTCTTTACGGGTTCCGCTTGCCGCGATATTGATGGCCGGATAGGTACGCCGTTCGACGAGGCGGCGATCCAGATGCAGTTCGCTGTTGCCGGTACCTTTGAATTCTTCAAAGATGACTTCGTCCATTTTTGAACCGGTGTCCACCAGAGCGGTGCCGATAATGGTAAGCGAACCGCCTTCTTCAATATTGCGGGCCGCACCGAAAAATCGCTTCGGTTTCTGCAAGGCGTTGGCGTCCACGCCACCGGTCAGGATTTTACCTGAATGAGGCACTTCCGTGTTGTACGCGCGGGCCAGACGGGTGATGGAGTCCAGCAGAATCACCACATCGCGGCCGTATTCTACCAGCCGCTTGGCTTTTTCAATAACGGTTTGCGCCACGCTGACATGGCGGCTGGCCGGTTCATCAAATGTGGAGCTGACCACTTCCGCCTTGGTGGCGCGTTGCATTTCGGTCACTTCTTCAGGCCGTTCGTCAATCAGCAATATAATAAGATAAACTTCCGGATGATTGGTGCTGATGGCATTGGCGATTTTCTGCAGCAGCACAGTTTTGCCTGTCCGCGGTGGCGCGACAATCAGCATGCGCTGGCCTTTGCCGATAGGTGTGACAATATCCACAATGCGCATGTTGATTTCTTCCGGCGTCGTTTCCAGGAAAAACCGTTTGTTGGGGTGCAGTGGCGTTAAGTCTTCAAAGTTCACCTTTTCGGTGAGCATATTGGGGTCTTCAAAATTGATGGCTTCCACCCGCAGAAGCGCAAAATAACGTTCCGATTCCTTGGGAGGACGGATCTGCCCGGTAATTATGTTGCCGTTCCGCAGACCAAAGCGGCGGATCTGTGACGGAGATACGTAAATATCATCCGGGCACGGGATATAGTTGTATTCCGGCGACCGCAGAAAGCCGAAGCCGTCGGGCAGAATTTCCAGAACGCCTTCACCCACCATCATGCCGTTATCGGTGATGCGTTTCTTAAGAATCTTGAAGATAAGGTCCTGTTTTTTAAGACCAATATAGTCTTCAATGACTTCCTTTTTGCAAATTTCGTGCAGCTCGGAAACCGTCATCTTCTGCAGGTCAATCAGGTGCAATTCGCTGCGTTTCACCTGTTCATATTTCTGATGTGTCTCTTCATCATAGATGATCTCATCTTCCTCTATCGGTCCGGCACCGACCATCGCCGAGCCGATCAGGGCTTC
>JAJZOA010000134.1 GCA_021852225.1 Planctomycetota bacterium | reverse complement strand
GTGGATGAGCCAAGATCAACGCTGGGACCGTTACTGGGCCAGCCGTTCATCTGTCGGACGGTGCAGAGCCGCGTAAACTGTCACGCACCCAACTGGGCCTGATTCCACGGCCTAGGAAGGTCACGGCTTATCCCGCGAAATGGAGTCTGCCTGCGACACTGCTCATCGTCAGCGGTGCCCCCGCGGATCGCAATGTGGCCCGTTTTCTTCAACGCTTTCTAAAAAATCGCGGCGTCCATGCGCAGATTGTTTCCGCCGGCCCGGCACAGATCAACCTTTCCACCACTGCGGATGACCCCCGGCTTGGTCACGAGGGGTATCGGCTCACTGTAACCAGCCACAGCGCCCGCATTATCGCCAACGCAGGTCCCGGCTTGTTTTACGGGATACAGACCTTTGAGCAGTTATTTAACCCCGCAGTTCCGGCTGAGAACGCCATTCATGAGGTGGTTATTACCGATTGGCCGCGTTACCGCTGGCGCGGGATCACTTTGGATTCGGTGCGTCATTTTTTCCCCGTATCGGTGGTCGAAAAATTCATCCGTGTAGCGGCCCATTACAAACTCGACGTGTTTCACTGGCATCTTACTGATGATGAAGGCTGGCGAATTCAAATACAGCAGTATCCATTGCTGACCAAAATCGGAGCATGGCGGTCGAGTGCTATTGTGGGGTCGATTCCGGCGGGTATGGATCACGGAAAGCGTTATGGCGGCTTTTATACCGACGCTGAAATCAGAAAGATTGTCGCCTACGCCCAACGGCGTTACATCACGATCGTGCCGGAGTTCGATATTCCCGGCCATTGCACGGCGGCGTTGACCGCCTATCCATGGCTGGCTGATAGCAAGGGACCTTTTGATATACAAAATCGCTTCGACGTTGCGAGCGTGCCGTTAAGTCCCAGTCCACGAACGTTTAAGTTTCTCGACACCATCTATGGCGATCTGGTTTCACTGTTTCCCGGAAAATTCATCCATATTGGCGGGGACGAAGTGCCGATGCAGGCTTGGCTGCATGATCCTTCGGCGGAAAAGCTGATGCGACAGCGACACTGGACGCTTGAGCAAGTCCACGATTATTTTGCCAGAAAGATGGCCCGCTTCTTGGCTTCCAAAGGCAGGCGGGCCGTGGTATGGAATGATGTACCGGCCAAAGGACTCCCAGCCGGCACCGTAGTGGAGTTTTGGAACGGCACTAAGGCGGCGCTTCAGGAAGACGCTCAAGGTCACGACGTGATTATAACCAGTGGTGGCATGCATAATGGCAAACTCTATTTTGATCATGTTCAAGGGGACCCGAAGTACGAGAAATATGCAGCTTTTGGAATTGATACGCTTCGAGACGTCTACGATTTTAATCCGTCTGGATTACTGATTCCCGCACTGCGCAAGCGGTTGTTGGGGGCGGAGGGATGCCTGTGGACGGAATTTGTTCCCACAGCCCACCATTTGTTCTACCAACTATTACCCCGGGAAATGGCTCTGGCGGAAATTTGTTGGACGCCGTTGAAAGAGCAGCGGTATTCCGATTTTGTTGAGCGCACGGCCAGGCAATATCTCTGGTTGCGGGCCAATGGTTATAACTTTCGGATTCCGCCGCCGGCCCCACGCTTTATCGGTGTTGGCGGGCACACAAACGCAACCCGCGTTCCAAGCCTCAACGCGGTAGATGTCCACACCACGGTTAGTAGCGGGCTTGTTCACATTTTGGAGCCTGTACCAGACGCGGTTATTCACTATACGCTCAACGGCTCTCTTCCGACTGTCCGGTCGCCACGGTTACACTCGTTCCATCGGCGTCGAACTGGCACCCGGCAAGCCGCTGACAGTTCGTAGTGTGGCGATTGATTCGTTTGGGCGCAGCAGTGCTCCGTCCAGGTTGGTTCTGCGTCTGGTCAACGCACCATGACTTTCCGTCCAGGTGGTTGAATACGAGAGATGGTTGCTCGCTAAGGAAATCCCGTCTTGTTTTTAGGAGAAAAATCATGATTATTGCCAAGGTACGGCACGAGAAAGGAAATATTCGCCACGGATACATGAGTATTGTGATGGTATGCATCGGGCTGTTTCTATCTCATAATCTGCTTGCGGCGACAAGCGCCGGACCGGCGGCGTTGGTAAATCCATTTATTGGCACAGCCGACGGCGGCAACACTTATCCGGGCGCGGTGGTTCCGTTCGGCATGGCTTCGGTTAATCCCATTGCGGCCAAACTGAGCATAGGCGGCTACGATTATAATCGGAAGGTATATCGTGGATTCGCGATGACCATGATAAGCGGCACGGGGGCCCTGAACAGCGGTGACGTGCTGTTCACCGCGACAACCGGGCCGGTGCGCGTCCTGCAACACCGATGGGAATTTTCTTTCAGCCACGGGGATGAACGCGCCATCCCTGGCTATTACCGGGTGTTAATGAAACCTTGGGGAATTAAGGCCCAACTTACCGCGACCACACGGTGCGGTATGGTTCAGTTCACATTTCCCGCAGGTTCCCGGAGAAACGTCCTGGTTCCCATCAGCCTGGCCAACACGCCGACCTATGCCAGTCAGGTGCGGATCGTCGACAACGGGACGTTGGCGGGATTTATCACATCGCAGGCCTTCTGCGGAGTCAAGAAGAAGATCACGGTCTATTTTGCCATGCATTTCAGCATCCCATTCAAAACGTACGGAGTCTGGAGGAACCAGGCCGTTACGCGTGATGCCTCTGCGATCACGGAAGGTCGCAGGCACGGCAATATCGGCGCGTATGTATCATGGCCAGCGGCATCAAAGCCAACGGCTATCAAGGTACGGGTGGGCATATCCTACGTGAGCGTGAATGGCGCGATGGGGAACCTCAAGGCGGAAATGCCGAGCTGGAAATTCTCCACCTACCGCGATGCGGCGTTGAATAAATGGAACAAGGCGTTAAGTGTTATTCAGGTGCGTGGCGGATCACTTACGCATCGCACAGTTTTTTATACCGCGCTTTATCACGCCCTGCTGATGCCCAATATATTCGATGATGTGGATGGCCGTTACATCGGCTTTGACAATAAAATTCATCATGTACCCACCGGCCATAGGCACATTTACGCCAATTTTTCGGGTTGGGACATCTACCGCAGTGAGATTCCATTGCTGGCCATTCTGGAACCGCAGCGAACCGCCGACATGGCGCAATCGCTGGTCGA
>JAJZOA010000017.1 GCA_021852225.1 Planctomycetota bacterium | reverse complement strand
ATCAGGAGTAGCGCGATGCCGAAAACCAGCAAAATTGAATGGACGCAATTTACCTGGAATCCGGTTACCGGTTGTTCACGGGTCAGCGAAGGATGTCGGCACTGTTATGCCGAAAGAATGGCCGGGCGATTGCTTGCCATGGGCAGCCCGCGATACCGCAATGGCTTTAAGGTGACGCTGCATCCGGATTTAATTGACCTGCCGCGTCGTATGGCCAAACCAAGGGTCATATTCGTTAATTCCATGAGCGATCTGTTTCATGAAAAAGTTCCGGATGATTTCATCCGACGAGTCTTTGACACAATGGCGGCCTGTCCCCAGCATACATTTCAGGTACTGACGAAACGCAGCGGACGGCTGCGCGCGATCGCACCGGAATTGCCTTGGCCAAAAAACGTCTGGATGGGCGTAAGTGTAGAAGATGAGCGGGTGGTGTCGCGCATCACGGACCTGGCGCAGGTACCGGCACAAGTGCGATTTCTTTCACTCGAGCCTCTATTGGGGCCTTTGAATAACCTGGAACTGACGGCCATACACTGGGCGATTGTGGGAGGGGAATCTGGTCCGGGTGCCAGACCAATGGAGGAGGCCTGGGTAGAGTCTATTCGCAAACAATGTGAGAAAAAAAAAGTTGCTTTTTTCTTCAAACAATGGGGCGGAGTAAACAAGCATTCGACCGGGCGGCTGCTTAATGGTCGCAATTATGACGCCATGCCGGCACACGGCACCGGTGTCCGCAGGCCTGGAGGGGCGACAGTAAATCGGGCATGGAGAAAGGTAGCCCTGGATGTGGTCGCGTGAAGGCTCGGCATCAGCCGCCCTGGGCTAAGGAGTTTATATACGGCATGTTTTCAATACGAACCATTGACCCGGCCACGGCGGAATCTCTCGAGCCACTGGGCCTGTGACAGTTTATGCTGCGTTTTTTATTGTCTTTGTCATAACGTAGGCGGGTCGGTTGGCCCACAGCCGTTCCCAGCGGGCATCCTGACTTTTCCAGGCTGCTCTTAAGGCGAGGATGGCCTCGACCCCTGGAATACGCCATCGTTGTTCCGTGCCCTTGACCCGCTTATTGAATGTTTTGACGCCCGCCTCGGTATTGCCAGAACCAATCGGCCAGCCCTTACTCCGGTAAAGGTCATAGCACATGTGCTCCTGGTGCTTTTCGAAATACCCCATTTCGCGGCGCAGGATATGCTGCGGAGTCTCCCCCTGAGCTTTCGGCGAATCCTTTTCAGATGATCGCACATGGGGTTTGACCCGAAGCAGTATTTGGCTCACCTTCCCCTCCCATAGCAGGCCTTCGAGTTCATTACTCAGAGCCTTGGTCTCCACCGTATCCTTGCCATGCACCGCCGCCGCCATCAGATGAAGATGCTCCAGTGCATGGTAATAATCAATGATGCGACAATCCGCCAGCCTGAGTTGTTTGGCCAACGGATCAATCCAGTTCCCGCCATCGCTTATATTCAACACCACTGCGGCACGGGCGAGTCCACGGCGATTCGCCTCCAGCTTGACCATAGGCCCAAAGGCCTTGGCGTCCTTCATCGTGGCGGTGTAGGTGGTCACCTGCGCCACGGGCTTTTTGTCCTTGCCGTCGCCGGGTATGTAACTGGTGAAGCTGGCCACTTTATCTTCTCGCCAACGGCTTTGCGTCTGCGGGTTCTTATCACGCGTATGCACCCGTCCCCCATCCATGCCCACCACCAGCAATTGCGGGGCGTTGGCAGGCCCCGCCGGATGCACTCCACGCCGCTCCAAGTCCATCTCCCAGACCCGCATGGCGACCATTTGGTCCCCCATCCGCTGGGACCAACGCTGCACCTGCTTACCATCCAATTGCGTTTGCCAATCCAGATTCAATGAGCGGGCAGCATCATCAAATACCCGATCCGACGCCTCACGCGCTACCCGCTCGGCCGCCAGCGGCGTCAGCGGAACCTCCGCCGGCAGGCTCCAGTCACGATCCTGAGGGGGAAAAAGACCGGCCACATGACCGGCAACGTCCGTGCTGCTTGGTAATCACCATCACGCCATCCGGGCCTCTGATCTCATTTTGCGTAGGGGCCGAGGCCCAATGTGTCCGCAGTGATCCACACTGCGGGCAGCAACCCGCTTCTTTTAAGGACGCTGAATCTGTCAGCCGAGCGTATTCCTCCAGCAGCGTTGGCATCAACGCGGCCTTGAATTCCTGCCCCAGCAACTCAAAATCCCGAAACGTGGTTCCCCGCAACCGCTGGCCCTCATCCGCAGGAATCATCCGTTCCAAGGCATCGCGGAATGTCTTGGTTATCCTCTCCAACGCTTCCTGACGACTGGTCGCTGCTGACATGTTTGTTCCTCCTTGAATAAAGTCACAACTGCCGAACCACATCCTGTGGATCAGTCTTCACATATTTTACCAAGCGATACCCTGGACAGAAACTGTCACAGGCCCGCGTGTCAGGCCGCATGTAGGGCGTTTCCTGCAGCACCCAAGACCTGATATCATCGTAGCCTATCGTTTTTCCAGAACAAAATTTGTCAAAATATGTTTCCGCGTCAACCGCCGCCACAGCGCTGTTGTCCGGACCGAACATGATTTTCTGTCCGGTTTGTCCGTCGGCAAATATAAAGTTCTTGTCGACTGCCCGCATGGCCTCCTTCATTTTTTCAAGCCCTCTGATATGTTTTGTTGCAAACAAAAGATGGTAACTGCTTGCCCCGTTATCCTTTCGCATTTCGAACGAGAAGGAAAATTTAGCACCCGCGCGGCCGCGGAGTTGCTCGCGATAGGCGACCAATATTTTTCGGCTGTTCGATTTTATATCGTCAGTAAATGAAATTTCTCGCCAGCTTGGGCCGCCGAAGACCGCGTCAAATACCGCTTCACATCCAGCAGCCCCGCCCGCCACTCGGATTCGCTCCATTCCATCAGCGTCGAATAAAAGAAACACTTCAGAGGTTCCGCTTGAAAGAATTTCCCGCAATATGCTGAAGGTGGTTCCTTTTACTCCAAACGGGTCGAGGAAAGCGAATAATGGCATTGAAGAAGTAAAGGCGTCCTTATGCTGCCGCCTTATTTCGCCGAAGGCTGAGGCAAATGCATCGTTGATGCACTGGATACTCAAATTGGGTTGCCGCTGGTGAATTGCGAGCCGCGATTGCAAAATGTCAAATCGTTCGCTGTTGCGCTCAACAAAGACCATACGGATCGTCTTGGCAGTCCATTTCTCGCCCGCATCACAACGCGCTTTATTTGCGGCCTTTACGGCCACAATGGGCGAACCGTCTTGGCCGCCAGCGTAAACGCCCGGACCAGAAAAGCCGTCGATATAAAGCATGTCGCTTTTCACCGTCCGGCCTAGGATGGCGAACCACGCATTAAGGTATGCGTCGAGAATGGCAATTTTTGCAAGAGTGTGTTCCCGGGCCGGCCATATTGGTTCCTTCGGCGGTTTGGACATAATGCAATCCTCCGATGTCAACCATATACTAACAAATACCTAACAATTGTCAACGCGGCGGCACAACCAGAGGTCGGATTATTGCTCGGGCCCACCGTTTGCGTGTTCGGCCAGGGCGGCATCCTTTACTTCCTGCGGCACCAGTGGGAAGGTGGATAATTATGTGGGCGAATTATTCAAGTTCGTCGAGTTCCAACGGCAATGTATCGAGAATTTTCCGCATCTGTGGTTGAAGGGCGGGAACATCTTCACGAGCGGTTTTGAAAACACGATTCCAATTTACTTCGAAGTAATCATGCACCAAAACATGCCGCATTCCCGCGATTTGCCGCCACGGCACTTCGGCATGCGCCTCGCGCAATTCGTCCGGGAGTCGCCATGCGGCCTCACCTATAATTTGGATGTGCCTGAGAATGTGCGACTGGACAAATTTGTTGTTCACAAATTCGGTTGGCGATTCCGGCGTGGACTGCACCACTTCGGCTATCGAATCGAGCATATCCTGCAAAAGCAGCTTGGTCGGCCTCATAGCGTTACGGCCTCTTTCATAACGTGGTCCCGGAAGCGCGGGCGCAGGCCGTCCTCATCAAGTACGTCCACATGGACGCCCAGCAGATCCTGCAGGTCCATTACCAAACCACCGTGGTCAAATAGGGTGCGATCCGGATCAAATCGCACGATCATGTCGAGATCCGATGAAGGCCCCGCCTGCCCGCGTGCCACAGAACCAAAGATTCGCACGTCGTGGGCACCATATTTTCCAGCCACCGCCAGAATATCGTTGCGCCGCCGCATAACGTCCTGCAGGAAGATCATCGTAAACTCCCAGACAATTCCGCCGGTCGATCCCGGCACCTTAACCAACTTTCCATAACCCGTACATGAACATCGATTGCCAATGCATACCTCAAAAGAGAATTTAATTCGATCTTCATTATACGCAAACAACCAATCGGTGGCGAATTGATCTCCGGCTAGGACTACAGCGCGACTTCGATTTCAAATGGTGAAAATCGCCATTCCAGAATTCTGATTTCCCGCGTTTAACGCATGCGGCGATTGAGAAGTCGCGCTGTAGTACTAGGACGCGGATACGGGCACCCCATGAACAACAACACACCGTGACCGCAACACCATGTTAGCCGGTGGAGCCTGTCCCGATATCCGCCTCTCTGGAAACTGATATCGGGATTTAATCCATCGGTGGCCGCAGGCCAAATCTTTCCCTCGCACTCGCGGGCACGCCGTTAATACATGTGCCAATTCTTGTTCGGTTATTTCCCCCGCCAGGCTGCTAAAACTTTGGTCAGAATCTTCAGCACCTGATCGCCCCGCAGCGATACGTCTCGCAGTAAATTGGCGTCATCATTGTCGGGCGGCGGCTCCTGTCCGAAATATTGGTTCGCTTTTGCTTTTATAATATCTTGGGCGTCCTTTTCCGGCAGCCGTGCGAGGAACGGTTGGAGCGCCGAAAGCTCCAGTTCAATTCGCCGGTTGTGGGCTTCGCGCTGCAGGTGGCGGCCAGACTCGCGGGCAAAATAGAACGCCGGAACGAGCACAACCACCACCAGTGCGAAACGGAACACCACCATTTCCCAATCCACCTGGGCGGAATGGACGCCTACGATCAGCCACGCGATTGAGCCTATCGCACCGAGAAAAAAGCTTGCGGCAATCCACCGCATGATCCACATCCACTTCCATTCCCGATCTGCGATAAGCTGATAGTGTCCCGCCATCCCGGTGTTGGCGATCAGACCGACAATCTTCTTCGCCTCCGCCAACTGCGTGGAAAGCTCGGTTACCGCCGCGCCGGCTGACTTACGGTGCGTTTCGATGGTATCTAAGAATTCCTTTTGGTCCGCCGCAACCAGTTGGTCGAATTCCTTCGTAAATTCGGTCAACCTCGCCTTGGCCTCCGCGTCTCGCTTGGCTTCGCCGTCAGTGGCAATTTTTTCCCGCTGCTTTTCAGCCTCGCTATACCGTGCCTGCTCTTCCGCGATTAATTTTGCTATCTGACTCTGCGAAGCAGGAATTATACTATCCAGCCGGGCCTTCTCCTGGTTCACCTGGCCCTGAACTTCTTTAGCTCGCGATTCGACGGTGCTCGCCACCGCCTCGAACGCCTTTGCCCGCTCCTCCATCTTCGCAGCCCGGTCTTCCGCTTGTTTTATCGCCTGGTCACGGAACTTCATGAAATCAGCAAGGGAAGCGGTATATTGACTGGCCGCGGTGTCGGTTGCGAAGATCGGAATGTGAACCAGACTTGCTAAAACCTGATCGATTTGGTTGTTTAATTGCGTCCACAGCCTAATGTTCTGGAGGTAACTGTTGAAAATGTTCAATAGGGCGGTCAACTGATTTGGCAATTGTTGCAGATTGCCAGTTGGAACCAGGGCAGAATCGGTCGACTGCAGGCGAGCCCCAAGGGAGTTAACCACGCGAACAAAACGCTCGAAAACTTCCGCTGCCTGTGGATCAGGGGGCGGCTGATTTTTCGCCCGCATCACAACGCGCTTTATGGGCCGCCTTTACGGCCACAACGGGCGAACCGTCTTGGCCGCCAGCGTAAACACCCGGACCCGAAAAGCCGTCGATATAAAGCATGTCGCTTTTCACCGAACGGCCGAGGATGGCGAACCAAGCATTAAGGTATGCGTCGAGAATGGCAATTTTTGCAAGAGTGTGTTCCCGGGCCGGCCATATTGGTTCCTTCGGCGGTTTGGACATAATGCAATCCTCCGATATCAACCATATACTAACAAATACCTAACAATTGTCAACGCGGCGGCACAACCAGAGGTCGGATTATTGGTAAACGTCCCGCGAACCCCATCTGGCGGGAATTTTCTAGCGGTGTAAATTTTGATTCTTTGATTGTTGAAGAGTTTCAAGGAGTCAGCAGTGAAACAGCGGGATGGGTTATCCAATGAAGATCGTCGCGCATTTTGGCATCATGCCGTGTCGCTTTTGCGGGAGAGCGGATTAACCATGGCCGCATTTGCCCGGCGTGAAAAGCTTAGTCCGCAGACGCTTAACAAATGGAAGATTCATTTTATAGGCAAGGACATAGGGGCTGGGCATCGGGTTCCGAACACCCGCGTCCGTTTGGCGGTTCAGGAAAGCGCCACACACTCCGGGGCCTCATCGTCCACCGGTTCGCTTGCGTACCTTTTCAATTGCGATTTCAACCGACTGTCACAAACGCCGCCAGCGCTGTCTTCTTAATTTCCTCCGGAATCTCGGCTCGCCGGGAAAAACGTCCCCAAAACATGCCGGAATTTCGAATTCAATAATGTTTAATAAACCATCTTTTATCTTACTTCATTTAGCTGGCCGGGGAATTACCGACTTCCTGTCGAGGCGGCATTGTATTGAATGGGGCGGGATTGGTCAGCATAACCTGTTGTTTTATCAATCTGGCCCCCAGGTGGTTTTCAATTATCTTGATCGCACCGGTATTCATTAAAGCATGCATATAGCAATGATGCACGGTCAAAATCAAATCCTGAAGTTTCTGATCAGTTTCAATTTCCATGATCTTAAGCCCCATGGCCTTGCATTCGTCGGTGTGAATATGCCGGCCATGCGTCTTATGCTTTCGGTAATCGGCAAGTTGTTTGGCAATCTTGGCCGCTTTGCGATTGGCACCGGCTTCGCCGACGAACATTACTTTTGCAAGTTGTTCGCGGACAAAATTGTTGGACCATTGGATCGCGTTGGAGCACTGTCCCAGGAAGGTTGGTTGATATTTGCCGATAATGGTCTGCCAGACGGCCACACTGGCGGGGTCTTTCTTTATTTCTTTCACAGCACGCCTGAACTCGCGTATTACGCCATATGCGGGAGCTCCGCGCACCTGCGGATCGATCGGGCCGAGGTTGGACTGTTTGCCCATCAGGATTTCCTTGCATGAGCAGGCGATGATGGTACCGGCGGACATGGCGATCTGCGGTACAACGGCTCGAATATCATTGTCAAACATTTTATGTAGATAATCAACAATGGATTGTGTTGACGCAATATCGCCGCCCGGAGTGTGCAAGATGAGGTCTAAGCCCTTGGTCCGGTCAAGTTTATGCACGGCCATCATAAAGCCGTTTTTATCTTCATCGTTGATTTCCATACCGGAAATCTGCTGCTTGGAAAGCCAGCCTGAATAATAGGCGATTATGTTGCGATTGGTGTGCTGTTGCAATTGTTCGAGATATTTTCGCCGAACCGTATCATGGCTTTGTTGGGCCATGCTCTGGTGCTGAGATATCTGGAGATTGATCTCGTTTTGAACGTCGCCCCAATTCGGCATTGAATCCTCTTCACTGGGATATGGAATATGGTGTTAATGAGGTGGTAACTGTGGGAACCGAAGGAAATGGAAATGGTTGTTCGAGCGAGTATCGTTCACTTTCGTTTGACGGGGCGGATTCCGCGGGTGTGAAATATCGTTTGTGTTGGGAAATAAGTCTGGCGGCATCCACACGTTTCCGACTCCCTGCCGTTATGCTTTTTTTTGACTTTCTGCGGTCCATGGAGACTCTCCTTACATTGATAATTTGACGTTAATTCACTTTTTATTATATGAAGGCGGAGATTTTTGTCAAAATCTTTGCTTTTCGTCGAAATCGGATATGAGCAAAGGCATCTGGCTGCCGACCGTTATGTAATACCCGCCAAAAATTCCGCCAACGCGGCGTCCTTAGTTTCCTGCGGTACCAGTGGGAAGGTGGTTAATATATGGGCGAATTCTTGTTCGGTTAGGCCGTAGAGATGGGCGATCAGGGCGTCGAGCTGGGCGCGGAGTTGGGCGCGTTCGGCGGGGTCGGTGGTGCCGTCTTTGTGGCTTTTCAGGCCGACTTGTTTGGCCAATGAATCAAATTCCGGCGTGGTGCAGATCAGGCGGGCGGCGCGTTCCACGATGGGCGCGAACTCCGGGTCTTTTTCCGTCAAACGCGGAACGGGGAGTTGGTAGACGTAAAAGAAATTGAGGGTTGTCGTTACCTTCATCCGGATTACCCAGTCAATGGCGAAGCTATTAAGCAGTGCGGAAAGGAATAATTGGTCACTTTCCTTGATAAGCATCCCGCCGCGCCCGCTGTAGGTGCATACTGTTGGAATTTTATTACCGTGAAATGCTGCCGGAATAAGTGCTGCCACCAAGGTCCGCTCGTTCGTGTTTGCTGCAATATCCCGGAACCCCAGCCGATAATCCTGATAATCCAGCTTCTGGCCGTTATCCGCCGTGCGGCCTAAAATCCGTGCCCGCCCTTTTTTCTCATCCACCCAATACCGCGGCTTGGCATAGTCGTGTTCAAACTGCCATATCATTTTGCCTTCGTAAAGCGGCAGCCTCCCCTTGCCGGGGCTGGTCTCAAATAAATCGCTGTCGTTGGTCATGTGAAATTCGCACGAGAACTGCAAATTCCAGACGCCCTCAAGTTTTTCCCCCAGCAACGGGAACTTCAGCATTTTCTCGGCAATCTGGACATCCAGATCGCATTTGAATTCCATCACGGATAACGAATCCGGCGATAGACGCCGCACCAGGTCAACGCTGATAGGCACGGCGCCGTGCTGTGGAAAGCGCTCCAATTCTTCCGCATCGTGCCGCATGAACGCTGCGGGGAATTGCCGGGTTGTGCCGCCTTTTTGAAATGTAAGCACGACAAATTTGAATCGTGAATCGACGCCTTCAAATATCTGCTTGCGATTCTCGAAGCCAAACAACCCTGTAATGAGCGTTTCCTTGAACAGCATTTCGCGCAATTGCTTCGCACCAAGGTCCGTGTATATGCCGCTGGGTATTACGGTGCCGCACAGGCCGCCAGCCCGCAAAAGATTGAAGCATTGTTCGGTAAACAGCTTATAGAGGTTGATATCTGTTCCGGCCTTCTTTCCGTTGACTATGCTGATCTGGTTCTGGAACTGCCGGGCGCTGCGGAAATAGCCACTGACATGCGGGTAGCTGGAAAGGTATTCCAACCACGCATCGCGAACTTCCGTATCCTGCTTCAGGAGCCGCTCCTGCTCCTTTTCAAAATCGTGGATCAGCATTTTCTTTTTGGAAACCAGGTCGGAACGGTCCAGAAAGAATTCCTTGGCGTTGGGCTTCAATATTTCCCATGGCGGATTGGTGATAATAGCGT
The DNA here is from genome assembly GCA_021852225.1 of Planctomycetota bacterium. The sequence goes on along the minus strand of JAJZOA010000017.1, from coordinate 6,576 downwards.
CAAACCCGCCTTGTTCATTGAGTACGCGGTCAAATTCGAATCCCCAATGGAACGGCTGCATCCGCTTAATATCCTCCAGATTCAATCCCCGCTTTTTCGGGCGCCCTTGGGCATTCTTTGCCTCATCCCAAGTGGCCTGTTCAAATTTAATCCCGAGTTGTTCAAATTCGTCCAGAAGCATGTCATCCAGTACATCTCCGCAGGCCTGCTTTTTCCCATCAATATCGTTGCGAAGGGCGGTTAAATCTTCAAAATAGGTAGCCGCGTGACGGTAGTTATCAATCAGGCGATTTTTTTCCTCCAATATTTGCCTGTACGACCGCTGCCGGAATAAATTCCCCTGCCGTTCCTTTTTCTCAAATGAAGGGCCGTCCACCCGCATTAACCCCACCAGGGAGTTGCCCGGCAGAATATTGAAGTCAATATTCGGCAGCGGTTCGAGTTGTTCGACCGTTTCCGCGGAGGATACCAAGGCCAGAAACAGCCGCAGGCGCGCTATTTCCGTGGCCTCTTCCATAATGTCCACGCCAAAAAGATTGTCGGTGATGATCCGCTTTTTAATGAAATAGGCAATGTTCGGGCCGGTGCGTCCGGATTCAATGGTCGCAAGCCATGTGGTAAGCTCGGCATCGTGCAAAAACTTAATCTTGCCGATGACCGCCGAATAAACGTTGATCAGCGTATTCATTGCCGCCACCAGAAAAGCGCCGGAGCCGCAGGCCGGGTCCAGGAGAGACAGCCGTGGCAGCACCTCCAGAGTCAGCTTGCGGCACAGTGGGGCGTCCAGATCGATCAACAGGTCGGCCAGAGATTCATACTGCCTGGCCTTGGCACCGGGCAAAATGGGTGTATTGGCCGGGGTGTTGATGGCATCCAGAATAAGCTGGTGAATTGTTCGTTCGCAGAGATATTCGGTAATTTCGGGGCGAGTGTAATAGGCTCCAAAAGCTTTCTGGTTGATGTATTTTTCAAAAATGTAGCCCAATATATGCGGGCTAATTTCCTGGTCATTTTCGCCCGGGATGTCGTTAAGGTTCCATGAATAGCTGGCGAACAGTTTGAGGAGCCGTTCAAAAAATTCGTTGGGGATGGCGATATTTTTGTTGGTTGTCTCAATGCGGTGCGGCAGGAACAGGCCGCCGTTGAGATACTGGATGGCCCCCAGGGCCGTGCGGGCCGCCGCGGACCGCTCCTCCTCCGGCTTGGCAAAGCCCTCAAAAAACAGCAATTGCAGAAATTCGCCGTAAAAGCTGCCGCCATTCGGCTTCCTTTCCGCCGGGTTCTGATAATGGGTCAGCTTCTGCTGAAGGTAAAGCACATTGCCATCGCGGCTGTTTTTGTTTTTGTAATCAAGAAAGCCCTTGCGCTGCAGGAAATAGATGAACATGAGCCGGTTCAGCAGGATAGACGCATACCACCGGCGGTCCCGTTCGTGTGGTATCCCGGCTATCAGGCCCACCAGATCGTCGTGAATGGTCTTAAATTCACCAAAAAACTTTTTGGTGACGCGCTGTACATCCAATGCGGTACGCAGCTTGGCCGCCACCTGCGTAAGCGCCACACGTCCTTCGGAATCAAATTCCGACATATCAAAAACGATTGCGCTGATTTTGCTGATAAATAAATCGCCCGGCTGGCCGCCGGCGAAGAAATGTTCCCGGACAACATGCGTGTTTTTATCCCCCTCCTTTTTGGCCCAGTGCCAGACGCTTTGGGTCCGTTGGGCGTCGACAAATATCAGCAGGCATTCGTATTGAATCTGCCGCATTTCACGGCCGATTGCTTCACGGGTTTTCCGGTCTGCGATTGTGGACGCGACAATTTCGTAAACGCCGACGCCGCCGAGGTCGGCAATTTGCCGCCGTTGGAAATCGAGTCCCTTGACCTGCATTTTCACCGGCGCGCGGCGTCCCGCGGGCGGGTTGGACCAGCCGAGATGCTCGATGAACAGATCGCCAAATTTGAATTGGTTGAGCAATTCCCGCGCGGCTGAAAAATTCAATGCCATAGGTCACAATCCCAGAAGTAAACAGGCGTTAGCCCTGCGAATTCCGCATTCAACCGCCATCGTTACAAATTATGCTCCATTGCCGGTTCTTTGGATAGTCCCGGCTGCGGCATGAAGCACGGGCGGGACGGCCGCCCGCCAGGTTCTCATTGGCGGTTGGGAGGCGGGGGGGTTAACAACGGCGAACGATTATCGACCAACGAGCAACCCGGAGGACGATGGGCGGCGGCGCTACGCATAATAAGACAGCCGCCCGCGGCGGCTTTAATGAGGCTTCGGCGTTGCCTCACTTAATGAGAGGAGATGGGGTGCATCGCTTAATAATGGAGGCAGTCATCAATTTTGCGAGGGTCATGGTTCAATAATTTTATTACCTCATTCTGAAAAATGCGGATATCGTGTTTGGCGTGAAGCACGGGCCGCCGGGTGGCCGGGCTACGCACTGGCGTTTGGCGGGCAAGATGCCCGCCCGCCAGGTTGGGGCGATGGGTGATTTTGATTATCCGCTTTCCTTGATTGCTATATCTGAAATATGAAAACCACGCCGCTCATAAAAACCGTGCCGCTTGATTCCATTTCTCCGGATCCTGCCAATGTGCGGCGGCATAGTCCGGAAAATATTGCGGCAATTAAGGCCAGCCTGCGCCGCTTCGGCCAGCAGAAGCCCATTGTGGTGGACCGCAATAATATTATTCGTGCCGGCAACGGCAGCTATCAGGCGGCACGTGAATTGGGCTGGTCGTCCATAGAGGTGCTCGTAACCGATCTTTCCGGACCCGATGCAATTGCCTACGCCATTGCGGACAACCGCACCGCAGAACTTGCCCAATGGGACCTTGCGGCACTTAAAAGCGAATTTGAATCGCTGGATGATCTGCTGAAAATTGCCACCGGTTTTTCTGATGAATCACTGAATGCGTTGTTACAAGCCGCCGGGGTGGCACCGTTGCAACTGCCGGAAAATTTGCCGCAGATTCACGACATTCCGCACTTGTATGAACTTGCCGTGGAATGTCATGACGAGGCGGATCAGAAAATATTGTACCAGCAGCTTGCGGGGCAGGGCCGCAAGGTGCGGCTGATGACACTGTAAGGAAACTGATGCTTGGTCATGCCCAAAATGTTGGAGCGGTCTGCCCCAAATCATACGACTTCTGCCGCATAAGGTCGCTGCGTACCCTGAAATTATATTCTGACCGAGGGCCAGTGTTACCTTATTTGAAGGGGCGGCCGCCGGCGTGATGTCCGCGATTCAGATTAATATCGCCGCCTGATTCCGGAGGACGTCCGCCGGATATCTTTCTCATATTCCCTTAAACCGCGGGAAGGTTTATGCCGGAAATCACCACCACTGTCAGTTGTTCAATTGCGGATTCATTTCGTGTTCGGCAGGTTGCCGGCCTTTTTGATATTGCGATAACTAAAAACAGTGTGCAGCAGTTTTGCGCGGAAATTCCGGCGGAAAGTGAACCGTGGAAAATTGGGTTGATTGTCGGCCCTTCAGGCAGCGGTAAAACCCACATCGCGCGCAGTGCGTTTGCCGGTTCGTTGCGGCCGCCGGTCTGGCCGCTGATTTGGCCGGCCGACCGGGCGATTGTGGACTGCCTGGATGGCGACATTCATCAGATTACCCGCATGTTGACGGCGGTGGGGTTTGCCTCTCCGCCGGCTTGGCTGCGGCCTTATGGCACACTTAGCGGTGGAGAACAATTCCGCGCGGACCTGGCTCGAATGCTGCTGGCCGCCACTGATCCGGATATCCCCGTGGTGATGGATGAATTCACCAGTCTGGTGGACCGTACCGCGGCGCGCGTGGGCGCAGCCGCGGTGGCGGGAGCCATTCGGGCCGGATCCATACGGCGGCGATTTGTGGCTGTGTCCTGTCATTACGATGTGCTGGACTGGCTTTGTCCGGACTGGTGCCTGGACATGGCATCGGGCCAACTGACGCGCTTTCATGCGGCTGATATGCCGCAGGCCGCTTGCCAACCGGCGGCGGGAACGGTGGCGCCGGACCTTACCCGTGTCCACCAGCCGCGGCGGACACGGGGGTTGCTTTGTCGGCCGAGAATCAGAATTTCGGTCCATCGGTGCAATGCCGACGTTTGGAACCTGTTTAAGCGTCATCACTATTTAAGTCAGTCTTTGCCGGCGGCGATACGCTGTTACGCCGGCCTGCTGACTGCCGGCAGCGGCCTGAACGACACGAACGCGTCGCCCAAGCCGGTGGCGTTTGCGGCGGTGGCACCGGTGGCCGGGTTCAGGGGTTACTGGCGGTTCAGCCGGGTGGTGGTTTTACCGGATTTTCAGGGAATCGGCATTGGTTCGGCTTTTCGTGACACTGTGGCCGCAATTGAGGCCCCCGCGGTTCGGCGTTTGAGCCTGGTTACCAGCCATCCGGGAATGATACGGTCTTTGCACGCAAGCCGTTGCTGGCGGACTACGGCCATCGGCATTTGCCGACCGGCACACGCGGGCCGGCGCCGTACCCGCCCCTATGGATCGCGGAGGATTTGTTCATTTGTATGGGTGGGATAAATATGTCCAATTCTGTCAACAAGTTGCCGTTGCCGCTTGGCAAAAATACCCAATACCGGGTTGCCACTCCGAAGCCCGCCACTGTTCAGGCCGTTCCACAGGCAACTGTGAATGCCCGCATGGTTCTGGGGATTCCGGCGGGGCAGCCTGCGGCGGCGGCATCCGCAGAGGTGCCGGCAGTGCCCGGGTCAGCGGTGGCTCCGGGTATGGAGGTGCCCCGGTCTGTGCCGATTCGTTACCGCCGAAAACAGATTCAACAGTTGGCCCAGACCGGGGCGACACTTGGCGAAATAGCGGCTCTGCTGCGAACATCGGCAAAAAAATTAAGCCCCGCAAACAGACGGGATTTCCGCTTCGGACGCGCCCTTTTGCAGCAGGCGCTGCGGCGGCAGCAATTAACCATGGCCGCAATAAAGGAACCGGATTTGCGGCTTATTTTCATGTTGGGCAAGGAATATCTGAAACAGGGAAAAGACAAGGGCGTCGCGCCCGGGGTTCGCGAACCAGAAAAGACATATTTAAATGTGCGGATGCATGAGATATAACGGAGAATTCTGAATCAGTCGATAAACCAGGTGACGATGTGAATTCCAAAACGCCCTTATCCGGCGGTGCCGGCAGGTCTGGCCGAAACGATGCGCAATCCGATCAACCATCCGCGGGTCAGCGGCCGTTTATGGCGGTCGGTGCCGCGGAAAAGCTGCTTTATTCGCACCAGCGCGAAGTGCTGCTGGCCGGGCCGGCGGGCACGGGCAAAACCCGCGCGGCACTCGAGAAGCTGTTTATCTGCATGTGCAATTATCCCGGAATGCGCGCTCTGCTGGTGCGCAAAACGCGGCTGAGTCTGACCCAGTCCGCCCTGGTCACGTGGGAAACCAAAGTGGTGCCCGCGGGCCATTCCATGCTGCGCGGACCGGGACGCGGGCATCGCACGCATTATGCGCTGTCCAACGGTTCGCAACTGGTGCTCGGGTCGATGGATAATCCGGATCGCATGATGTCCACGGAATATGACATGGTGCTGGCCTGCGAAGCCACGGAACTGGAACTTGATGACTGGGAAAAACTTATCACGCGACTGCGAAACGGCATGATGCCCTTTCATCAGGCGATTGCCGAATGCAATCCATCTTTCCCCGGACACTGGCTGAATCTGCGGGCAAATGCCGGGCTTATGCAGCGGCTGGTGAGCCGGCATCAGGATAATCCTTTGCTGTTTGACCATCGCAGTGGCCAGTGGAAGCCGGCCGGGGTGGAATATTTAAAAACCCTGGAACGGCTTAGCGGATCAAGGCGCGACCAACTGCTGCATGGTATCTGGGCGGAGCCAGAAGGCATTGTTTACCCGGAATTGGCCGGAGCCGTGCGGGAATTTAACGCCCAGGCGATGGTCCCCGGCCGCAGAGTGTATATGGGAATTGACTGGGGCTGGACCGATCCGCTGGCGGTGCTGGTGGGGGTGGCTGATGCGCAAAATGTATTGCACATTGTAGAAGAAATGTATGTCCAGAAGCTTCCGCTGGACTCATTGCTGTCGCGATTGACCGGCCTGTGTGCCCGCTGGAATGTGGAAGCGACCTTTGCGGACCCGGCTCGGCCGGAATTGATTCATGCGTTGAATCGCGCGGATATTTTATGTCGGCCGCCGCCGGGACGCGGAATTGAAGCGGGCGTTGCCCTGGTGGAATCGCGGCTGTTAACCGGTCTCCTGAAAGTGGATCCGCAGTGTGTGAATCTTCTTTCAGAGGCGGCGGAATATCGTTATGCCGTTCGGTCCGCCGGAAATCCCGGTCCGCGGGCATTTCTGGGGCGCGACCACGCGCTGGACGCGCTGCGTTACCTGGTTTCCGGTCTGGATGCGACCGCGGAAGCGGGCGCGGGAAATACGGTTGAAGCGGCAAAACAATCAGGACCGGGCGAGCCGCTGCAATCGCGATTTGATTTCAATCGGATTTGGGGGGAATAGCGGCGTAGGAGTCGGGACCAAGGAAAATTTGGAGCCGCAGCGATTTACGAGACGGCCGTATGCG
>JAJZOA010000302.1 GCA_021852225.1 Planctomycetota bacterium | reverse complement strand
CACTGAAGCCCTCAGCCGGACGTAATGCCACACCACGGCTGCCTTCGCCGCAGGCGTGTTGGCGGCTGATCAGATGCCGTTCCACCAGAATCTGGCGGTCCAGTTCTTCAGCCTGGTCAATATCCATATATGCAAGCCGCCAATCGCCGGGCAGACCAAGCAATCGCTGCTTGCAGGTCTGATGCAGTTCGTTGCGCTGACTGCGGTTAGCTTTGCTCATGAACGGAAATGCCGCCAGATTTCTGGCCAGCCGTACCCGCGAACTGATGACAACTTCCGCACGCGGGCCGGTAGCCGCCAGCCATTCGCCGTTGCCTGTTGTCAGATCGTTGATATTCATTTCACTCCAATCCACTTCATCGTTGTGGGGGGGGCGATTTCGACTGGCGACCCCGGCCGCGGTGTCAGTGGTTTAAATTTTCAAGGGAAGTAATTTCGTCCCTGAGTTTCGCAGCCTCTTCGTATGATTCGCGCTCCACCGCCTTGGCCAGTTGCTGCCTGAGTTTGCGAAGCTGGGCCTCGCGAAGTTTGACTCCGCTTTCCGGGTTCTGATTCGCCGTGCCAGGTGATTTTCCAGTGTGATGAGTGGCCCCATTCTGGGCACTTTCAATCACCCCCTGCAATTGCTGCGAGAAAAAATCATAATCCTTCGGGCAGCCCAGCAATCCGGTATCCTTAAATTCTTTCCACGACATGCCGCAATCCGGGCAGGACCGGGTTTCAATCTGCGCCGATTGCGTCTGTCCCTCAATAATGCTGGTAAGCATGTCCGTAACGGAAATATGCGCTTTTTGCATATAACCGGCCTCCACCGCGCAGTTTTCGCACAAATGCAGGGCGGAAATTCCGCCGGCCTTGCTTTTCTCGGTCAGATGAATTGTCGCTGCCTTGTTGCATCGGTCACATTTCATCGGATCACCATTTCGATCAACTCAAATCAAGCGGCAAACGCTGGCGGTCAGGTTGAGATCCGCAAGCCCTTTGCCTGATTGATATTAGGACTTCTCGGCCCATGTTTCAACTGGCCGGCGCCAAATTCGCGAGCTCTTGGCGCAAAAATTGGCGTTTTTTCCCGTTTGGCTTAAATTAGCCATGGTGATGAAGAAGCTCTTTACCGTTATTTTGCCCGCCGCCGGTAATTCCACCCGCTTTGCGCTTGGTGATAAACTTCTGACGGAAATCAATGGTCGGTCCATTTTGCAAAGGTCTGTCGAGTTATTCACAACGCGAGACGATGTCGCGGCGATCATCCTGGCCACCGCACCAGAACGCTTTGCCGTATATGAAGATCATCTGAAAAAATTATTGCATGGCAAATCGCTGCATATCGTGGCGGGGGGGCGGGAACGCTGGGAAAGTGTCCACAAGGCGTTGTTCTGTGGCCAGGCAATTACCGATTTTGTCGCAATTCATGATGCGGCGCGCCCCCTGACGCCCAACGCCGTCATTGACGCGGCCTTCGCCGCCGCCATCGAAACGGGCGCCGCGCTTCCTCTGCTTGCGGAACCCGCAACGCTTAAACGGGTGGATTCCGCCGGTCAGGTAACCGCTACGGTAAGCCGCAGTGGTCTGTATCAGGCCCAAACACCGCAGTGCTTTAACACAAAACTTCTCCAGCAGGCGTTCATTCAGGCGGTTGAAGCTGGCACGCTTCACGGGGTAACAGATGACGCTCAGATCGTAGAAATGACGGGCAAGCCCGTGCGGGCGACAACCGGGTCCGCCATCAATATAAAAATTACTTTCGCCGAAGATTTGCAGCTCGCCGACGCCATTCTGCATGCCAATCGAAGCGGTGCGGCCTTGCAGTCCGCTTCTGTGCAAGCGGCATTTGATTCTGTTATTCGAACACCGGAGTCGGGAGTGAAGCCTTGACCCAGAATCAGAAAATCGCGGAATTATTTAGCCGGGCCGCCGATGTGCTGGCTTTGCTTGACGAAAACGCCTTTCGCGTGCTGGCCACTCGAAAGGTCGGGCGCATATTAGAGGATATGGCCGAAGACGTTTCAGCCCTTGTCGCGGCCGGCAAACTGGAGGAAATTCCCGGCATCGGCGCGGCCTCCGCGGACAAAATACGGGAATATGTGCGAACCGGCCGAATTACTGAATTTGAACAAATTGCCGCGAGCGTTCCCGCCGGTGTCTTAAAAATGATGGCGATACCTTCGGTTGGACCAAAAACCGCCCATCTGCTCTGGAAAGAGGGAAATATTACCACGCTTGAGGAACTTAAAGCCCATTTGACCTCCGGCACATTTCCGAAAATAAAGGGACTGGGCGAAAAAAAGCAACTCCGCATTCAGGAAAATCTGGCCTTTATGGAGTCGTCGGCGACCCGTATTGGCATTGGCTGGGCGTTGCCCCTGGCCAATGATTACCTGACGCTTATTCGCGCGATTCCTGGTGTGGATAGTGCGACGTTCTGTGGTTCGCTGCGCCGCGGAAAAGAAACCGTCGGCGATATAGATATTCTAATAGCCGCCGAAGCGGAGCTGGCCGCACCGATTACCAGGGCATTGCGCGATTCCTCATTGACCGGGGAAATAATTGCCGCCGGCGAGACAAAAATATCTCTGCGGGCAACCATGGGCCTGCAGGTTGATTTTCGGCTGGTGAAGCCGGAAAACTGGGGAGCGGCCCTGCAATATTTCACCGGCAGTCGGGAACACAATGTCCGCCTGCGCGAACTGGCGGAAAAAAAGGGATGGAAGCTAAACGAATGGGGGCTTTTTGACGGTCAAAAGGCCATCGCCGGCAAAACTGAAGAAGGAATCTATTCCGCCCTTGGCTTGGCATTTATTGAACCGGAACGCCGTGAAGACCGCGGCGAACTGGAATTGGCCCGGGCAATGCACACCAAAGATTCGGCGCATCTGCAGGGTGTGCGGAATCTGGAATTTCTAAAATCAGATGTGCCGACTCACTGGGAAATTCTGGATGCGGCACAATTTTGTGCCGACCTGCACATGCACACGACAGACTCGGATGGAAATGCGTCGCTTGAAGAAATGGTCGCCAAAGCCCGGTCACGGGGCTATTCCTATATCGCAATTACCAATCACAGCAAGTCGCAGGTGCAGGCCAACGGTCTTTCCGCCGCCCGCCTGTTGGAACATGTCGGCGCCATCCGCCGCCTTAACGCCTTGGTCAAGGATATGACCATTCTGGCTGGCAGCGAAGTGGACATTCTGGCCGACGGTTCGTTGGATTACCCGGATGATGTCAGCTGC
>JAJZOA010000039.1 GCA_021852225.1 Planctomycetota bacterium | reverse complement strand
CCACAAATTCAATATTCGGATCATGAATGCCGGCACGAAATACCAAGCGGCCAATTCTTCCAAAACTTCTTTCCATTCAACGCGCCGCCCGCATTAACGACGCCCGGCGCGACGCTGGCGGCTTTATTCAAGACCCCGACCGCGTGATTGGCGTTGTGATCAATGGTGTCGCCCGCGCCTATCCACTTCCGATGCTTAACTGGCATGAAGTTGTGGATGACCGCCTGGGGGGCAAACCGATCCTCGTCAGTTACGACGGATTTTGCGATTCCGCCGCTGTCTACAGCCGGGTTGTAAAGGGAAAAATCTTTACCTTTGGTTACAGCGGATTAGTGTATAACGCGAATTTGCTGCTGTACAACCACGCTGTTCCACGTGCACACCAGAGCCTGTGGAGCCAGATCACGGGAAAGGCCATTGCCGGCCCGGCTGCGGCCGCCGGTTTTCGGCTTACGCCGTTGCCCTGTCAGGTGGTAAGCTGGGGTGTCTGGAAGAGCATGTATCCACATACGAAAATGATTGCCGGAAACCGCAGGCTCTGGGCCGCGTACCGCAAAGCCCCGTATGCATCTTCTTATGGACAGCCGGGAGATTTACGCTTTCCAATTCAACCCTTGTGGAAAGCGGGCAAGGACACACCTGATTTGAATCTTAAAAGTCGGCTTCTGGCGATTTGGCTGAAAGGCCGCTGGCATCCGATTTTTTTCCATACGCTTTTCGCAAAAAAATCACCCGATCAATTGGTGCATCTGCAAATTTCCGGGCAACAGGTGGTGCTGCAATGCTGGACGGGCATTCAGTGGCAAACCGCCACGGTCCTTTCGCCACAAAAAGCCCCGGTTGATTACAGCCTGCTTTTCGCTTGGTACGCCCAGCATCCCGCCTCCATCAACCGCGCAATGGGTACAAACCGACAACCCGTGAAAACCCCATAACGCTGCAGGATACCTATCTGCATCGTAATCCGCGACAGATTTGCTGAAAGTCCCCGGGGGCTGGCCATCGCTGATTACCTCCAAAGCCCCCCATTATTCACTGTGGTCGGGCTTGTAAAAGCCGCCGTCGACCTGGCCGTCGTCCGCACCCGTTGACAGACTCTGTGGTAAAATTTCCAGTTGTTCGATGTTTGCGGTTGATCGATCACTGATAACATTGACTTTCCCGTGCCCAACCGATACTGTTGGGCCTGCTTTTCGGAGAGATGGCCGAGCGGCTTAAGGCGCCGGTTTGCTAAACCGGTGTACGGGCTTAAACCTGTACCGCGGGTTCAAATCCCGCTCTCTCCGTTTCGGTCCCGGGGCAATTTCAGCCCCTGACCAGTTTGGGCCGCCTGCTCTCCAAAAAAAATGCTCACCGCGCAGGTCCCATCACCAAAACCGCGTCCGAATATACGCCGATCATTTACACCAATCCGGCTGCTAACTGGTACATCCGCCCCGGCCACCCAATAAAAGATATATGGACGTTGCGTGGCTATACACCACCGCGAGCAGATTCAATCCAGCCATGGCCCGACAAGCCAAAGAGGGTGTGGGTGCGGGGACCACCACCGAACGACGTTATTACATCAGCAGCCTGCCGGGCTGTAATGCCAAACGTATGGCCGAATGCCTGCGGGGCCACGGGGGTCTGAAAATTGGCCTGCATTGGATACTGGACGTGGTATTTCGGGAGGACGAATGTCGCATCCGTAAGGGGTATGGGGCGGAAAAATTCTGTCGGCTAAGCGGGTTCGACCTGAACCAGCACAACAAGGAAAGCAGCACGAATGCAATGAGCTTCCATCGCAAACGCAAGCGTTCTGGCAGAAACATGGGGTATTTGCTCTAACCCCTGCTCTCTTGATTCTACATGCGATTGCCATGGCCAAGTGGGATAGCGGAAGCAATTGGCAGATTGAATCGGGCGGTCGGCTATGCCACCGAAGCGGGATTTTAATCATCTCTTGCAATTACATCGAAGCTGCATTATTTTCGAGAAGTTAAATAAATGGGTTTCGCAATCCTTTTTTGGAGTCAAGCATGTCGGAAAGCCCGACCGAAGTTTCCCTAAAACGAATGGCTGAAGAAATTTTCAGTTTTACAAAGGAATCGTGGCTTTCGCGCCTGGCTGCAAGACATCAGGGCGAGGACCCGTTGTCCGAGACTCAGTTTCTGACGCTGGATTTCCTGGCCACCTCCGACGTGCCGCAGACAGTGGGCGACATTCAACGCAATATTCATGTTGTGCCGGCGCAAATGTCACGGATTATCCGTTCGCTGGAAGGAGACTTTGACAGTCCGTTAATCCGCTGCGAACTAAATCAAACCGACAAACGCCGAATTGATGTGTTTATGACCGACGATGGACGGAAGGCCTATTCAGACTTTTTGAACGATCGATTGGAACGAACCTGTCGGTTGCTGGCCGGAATTTCCGAGCGCGATCGCGCGGAATTTGTCCGCATTTGTGCGGTCATGCGGACGGCCACCAAAGTGGCCTCGACCTGAAGCAATCCACATCTGAGTTGAACTTCGCATTTCCAGAACATCCAGAAACGGCGAGAGAAATTCACGGCTGCGAGTCTGTCGGTAGTAAGCGTGAATGCCAAGAAAAAGGAACTGGTGGGAACTTTAAAAATCCCGAAGTCGCCTGCCGCCGAAAGCCCGACACGGTTCATACCTATGACTTCGTCCACGTGTCTGTGCGTGGGCTCACCCCGCGGCGGCCAGAACGCCGCCGTCCTGGCCAACAATACCAGCACCTTCCGACGCCACCAGTTACGCCCCCCAGTCGTGCTTGATCCAACTGTTGGCCAACCTACCGACTACTTCAAAGGACCAGCTTGCCAGTTGGCTGCCGGACGCCTGGAAACTAAGACAATTGGGGCAGCTGGCGGAAAACAAAAGTATCCTGCCGACGCGGCAGGAATAACAGCCTGTTTTTCATACATGCCTACGATCCAAATTCAGAAAAAAACAGAATAGACGCAATTTGTAATGCGGAATCGAAACCGTTGAACAAACAAATAATCCGAATTTACGCCGCCGGAAAATTCCCGCCAGATGGGGCTTGAGGGACCTTTACGATAAAAAGAGCCGAATCAGGCTTTACCACCCGTTAATTTGCCACCCAGCGAGCCGACACTGGTGGACGGGTTGTTTTCGAGAATTTTCTCCCATTCGTCGGGCGAAAAGTGGCGGGCGGATTCCAGTGCGGATGGCAATTTTTTGAATTCCGTTCCTCCGCAGATTTTCTCTTGTACCCAAGCGTTATTGCAAACATCCGGCTCGCAATTGCATTGTTTCCGCAACATTTGCTTACACTTTTCGGTCGTGATGCGATCTGTCGGCCACGCACCGAGGTGTGCAAGTACCCAGGCATCAAAGCAGGGATTTGAAAGAGCCACCTGAAATTTTTTCTGGCGGCATCGCTTTAGGGTCGCGGTCAACAAGGTGCGTTCGGCGTCTCCCTCGGCATCAAATACGCACCAGATTTCATCGAAGGAACGGTTCTTAGACAATTTTTCGACAGTTTCCAACACTTTTACATGCTTGCCACCGTGGGTTAATTCCACACTAACCGACAACCGCTCGCGTGCAAATTTTAAGCTTTTGAGGGCATTGAAATAGCTTAGCTCGAAATCACCTTCACAGACAATAAGAATCGGGCTGCGTGTTTGGATAACCCGTTTTCTGGGCCGCAAACTCATCCATCGCTCCCGCCCAAAGCCGGACTGGTCGCCGGCAGCGGCCGCCCCGACAGCGTTGGCCCAAAGCTCCCAATACCTCCATAGCGGCCCACAAGGTAGTTCTTCTCGAACGCTTCAGAGCTTCGGGTATATTTATCGCGATGGAAATCGCCAAGGCTGAAAAGATCAGTCTGGCCTGATGGCGATTTCTCCATAAGCCAAATCTGGTCTTTGCGAAATAATTCGCGGGACATCAGTTGGCTGTGATGCGTGGTAAAAATAAATTGGGCGCCATTTTTATTATTATTATTGGGGTTTTGAAACAAAGCAACTAATTTTTCCGCCAACAACGGGTGTATATTAGAACCAAATTCATCTATCACAACCGTTGCGCCATCGCGCACGGCCTGAAAGATATACCAAAACAATTGAGCGAATAACTGCGTACCAAGAGATTCGTCCGAAAAGCCAAATTCAATGCTCTTTCCGTCCGTCCGGAGGTGCTCGGAAAGCAATTGGACCGGCCGACGTGACCGTGCAAATTGCAGGGCAACTTCGCCAGCGCGATCACCATGATGCGGAGCCAGTGTTTGACGCAGTTGTTCAATGTCCTGTATCGTCGGCTCCGCAGGAGTCTGAACGCGAAATCCATTTATTCCAATGTCTGCATCGCGAATCGTCTCGATCAGTTGATCGCGAAATAAGCGATCCTCTTGCACGCTCTTCGCCAGATAATTTGGCGGCGCGCCGCCAATCTGGAAAGACGCTATTCGCAAATTTTGCGACAGGAAGGCGTGAATGTCCCGCAGAAGCGGGACATTGAGATTCGCTCCGGAAGATAAGATTAAGGCATTATCGCGCGTAAGCTTAGGGACGTTCTCTTTGGCCACCCGATCAAATTCGTTTCCAAACTCCACATTGGCGGCATCCGCAACCTTTTGCTCGTGCCGCTGGAACAATACCCGCGGGTCACCAGACTTCAATTCCTCCTCCAGTTTTTCAGCCACAATTCGCTCTGAAACCGCGGAAAAGCCGTAGCGAAAGACCCGTCCTCGCATGGCAAAAGCAAGCTCGAACCGGCACGGCCTTGTCTCCCACGCGGGATCAAGCCGATAAATTTCTATTCCTGGAATTAGACCGCCAGGATTCAAACTAATTGCTGAGAACTGAATGATATTCAGGAAAACCTGGAACGCCCGCACTAGATTGCTTTTCCCAGATGCGTTATGTCCAAAAATGGCCGCCGTGCGTACTACAGATGGAAATCTGGCCACCGGTGCAAAAAAGTTCTCCGGCTTGTTCTGTTCCTTACCCTTGATCAGGCGAAGGGTTTGGGCTTCCCCAAAAGAGCGAAAATTCTCAACGGTAAACTCGAATATCATAAATTATCCGGCCAACTGGACCGACTATAACCGCTGGCCTTTCCATGGCCGAAAGCCCTCTGGGTCATCTTATCCATATCGAATCAAATTGCAAATTTTTTGCAACTTAAATCGAAAAGTACTAAGTTATAGCCTAAAATCTAGACGATAATACATATTATTCGTATTTGTAAAAAATGCGGTCTTTTTCAGACTGCCCCAAACCGTCGTCTTATTTGGCAATATGTCGCCTACTGCGGATACAGGCGCAGGTTCCGGAATTCAAATGGAACGCGCACCACGGTACGGCTTGAGGGGGCCAGCCAAGACAGCCGAACGGGCGGGCCGAAATGGATAACCGGCTTCGGCGCAGCCTTGGTCTGCGGCGCGGCGAAAGGCACACCAGATATGCTCGTAAATCCTCCGGGCGCCCCAAAAGAGTTGTCCGTTGGAGGCTTGGTTGTATAGACCATTTTTCCCAGACCGGTGGTATGGCAACCGCAGTCACTTTCATAGTCTGAAAAATAGGCGTGATTCTGAGCATCATACACAATCGGCACCTTGCCGCTGAAAATCACCTGTTCGTCATGATCAGTTATTTTTTTCTGGGCGGCGGTCATCGCCTGCCGATTAAACCCAATGGGTGTAACGGCAAAGTGCATGGTGTAGCGCTTTTTGGCCGGTTCCCAAAGCAGCGGAAAAAATTCCACATTGCACCCAAGTATCTCGACGGTGTGCGGCGTTTGCAGCGTGCCGGCCGAAAAGGCTATATGCCGGTGGCTATGCAGAAATTCCATTGCCACAGAACCCTTTATCAGTTTAATCATATTAGAATCGCCCGACGGAGAGGCGATTTGGATTTGCAGGCTTTGCCGCCAAGTGCCAGCCGATGAAGACGATACATAGGAAAACATGCCGCCAGCCAGCCCTTTGGGCAGAAGCAACGATCGCCCATGATTGTCCAAGGCCCGCGCAATGCGCAGATGCCCCACCGAATAATGCTTGATGGCCGGAGGTATAAACATGCAGGCACTCAATTGAAGGCAGCCCTGCCGCACCACTTTCGCCGCATTAAAATTTATATTTCCCTGAAACGATGCCCCCGTCGGCTGGAAAAGAATGGGCCCGGCACGCGACGCAAAATTGCCGATGATTATCGGGTTCTGCGCAACAGCGGCGACGTTGAGTTCGACCACACCTTTACCGCCAATCCATTGCCGATCCAGCACCAGGCCTGACCGCCTGAGAAACAGTCGCATCGCCGACCAGAAATCGGCACGCGTCACATCGAAATTCATCGGCTGGTTCATAGCCGCCACTTCAGCTTTCACCACCTGAAACTTTACGCCCCCCTTTTGGCACAACAATTGAAAAACTTTTTCCGCAGGCGTATTTTTCAGATGCAATGTGACGCGGTCTTGGCTCATTTCAGCCAGAATTCGCTTGGCCGCGGGTGTCCGATGCCCCTGAAGAACAACCGACAACCTTACCGGTTGGGATACAGGGTCTTGCCCGGCGATTGCTGGCGAAAATCCACATACCGCCACGGCAAATCCCGATGCGAACGCCAGCGTCCGACAGATCGTTCGATTGATCTTGAGTTTCATGTGGTTCCTTTCCCCGGCGGTGGCCGGGCAAAATTAGTGCAACGGCGGCAGTGGCACATTGTGAAACACGAATGGAACGGTAACCCGCGTTTGAAATGCCGGCAGCGTCCACACCAGGCTTGCAGGCACAGGCAGCGGTTTGCCGGATTTAATTCGCTTCTTAAGCGCCGCAGTGGCAGCGACCGGAAGCGAAACACCTGACGGCATCGAAGGCGATTCGGCTGCAAGCAATTTTGCCTGCGCAGGCGAGGCCACGCGAATGACACAGGTTAAGGATGTTGGCGGCTGCCCATAATAGTCGGTGGAACTGTAGTCGGTGTAGCCGCCACCGTTGTTTATCTGTGCGACATAGCGCACATTTTTTGTACCGGAAAATACCAATCCCGCAGACTTCTGAAGCGCGTTTAATACCGCAAGTTGAGCAACGCTGAGAGTATGCGGCTTTGAACCAAGAAATTGCCGCGTCTGAAGCAGCATGGCAATCGTATAGGCGTTCATGGCGGCGTGATATATGGGGCGTCCGAATTCAATATCAAAACCGGCAAAAACCGCGGAGCGGCCGGAACGGTCGGCCAGCTTTTTAATGCGCAGTTTCTGATTCCCCACGCCCAGATTCCAGAAAAGTTTTCCCCGCGCCAGTTTCACTCTCTGACCGATCTTTTTGGGAGCATTAAGAAACAAATTCATTGAATAGGACATCTGATGATCGTTGGAATAGGCGATGGTTGTGTTCATTTGGGCCAACTGTGCCGCAAGATTTGCCGCCATATTGGGCGGCAGATTGGCTGGCATTCCAAACGGCGCGTTGAGCAGATTCATCCCATTGTTATCTATCACCTGTGACATCGACACTTTTAACTGATTGGGTGGCCGTGGCGCACGCGGTTCATCAAAAATTCGGAGGTTAAAATCAATGTTATTAGAAGAAAACCCATTAGCCGGCTGTTTGGTCAATGCAAAATTCCGGCTGAAGGATAGCCCCTCCACCGCGAACAAATACCGCCCGGAAATGAAATAAGGCTCGGCTGGCCAAAGCAGTCCATCGGAGGGGCTGATCTCGATGGCACCGCCCTGCTTACGCCCGGCATAGCCGAGCGTCCAGCCAGATTGATGCAGAATGGCTTCCATGGCCTGCCAGAAGGGTACCCTCGTCAGGTGAAGGGTAACGGTGGGCGCTTTGGCGGGATTGGATTTAAGCCAATGATGCGGCAGGCCGGCCTGATTGCACAGGTCATTGACCGCACTACGCAAAGTGGCATGTGTCAGACTCAGGGATACCAGAGTGGGCAGCGTCGCCTCGGCAATCGACATGCGTTCCAACAGTGCGTTGATCCGGTGACGCAATACACGCGAATGGCTGGTGCGGGCCATTCGTTGCAACACTGGAATCCATGAAGAATCCAATGTTTTAAGTCTGTTTTCCGCTGCCGTCTTTTCCGCCGCATTGCTGGAAGCGGCCTGCTGAATCCAGAGCCTGCATTGGGCAATTTGCGCAGCTGACTTTTTGGCTGCGGGCAGCGCAGTGGCCCGCGCCACGGCCACACTGCCAAGCGCCAGAAATACTCCGGCAATCACCAGCATTGCCACCATACGGACCCGGCAAGTCGCGATCCGGAAAGAGCGACGGATCTTTATAGGTTTCATTTTCGATACGTGCATGGGCGATCTCCCCAAAGGGATAAAAGTGTCACCAGCGAACGCGTCCGCACCGAGCTTGGATTTTGACCATTAGGCAGCAAACTCACTGAATAAAATACCCGCCGAGCGTGCCAGATGCAACTTGAATTATGACATTGCAACGCATGGGAGGTATGCCCGCTATTGTAAAGAGATGGCCACCCGCTTGCCGAAATGCGGTGTGTACCACCGGTCATCAGCGTTCCGTTATTTCAACGGCAAGTCGTGGCAAGAATTATTGACATAATCGGTCTGTCAGGGTGTCGGCCCAGCATGACAACCGTCATTCCGCCCCCAGCACTTGTGCCAAGTTTCCCGCCACTTCGCATCCGTGAAATTCAGCAACAATCCGGTACCTGCCGTCCGGATCAATCGCGGGAAGACAGCCCGTTCACCGCAGCCAGAATATCGCTGGCGTAACGGTGGGTGGATCCGCGCATCCGCAGCAGGCAGGTGCGACCGCGAAGTCCCATTTCCCGTGCCCCTGCGGCATCCTGAAGCCATTGGCGGACCGCGCTTGCAAGTGATGCGGCGTCATGCACCCGCACAGCCGCCTGGGCCGCGAGCAACGCCTCAACCGCTTCTGCGAAATTAAATGTGTGGGGCCCGAAACAGACCGGTTTGGCCAGCGCTGCGGCCTCAATCATATCGCTGCCGCCAAGCCTCACCAGCGACCGTCCGGAAAAAATTCCGAACGCCAGACCATACAGTTTTTTCAGTTCACCCATCGTATCAAGCAGAACAATATCCGTTGCGGCCAAGGCCGGGCCGACGGTGCCATCCGGCCGCTCTGAACGACGAATTACCTTGAAACCGCGGGCCTCTATAGCCGCATGAACCGCGGCCACAACTTCGGGCTTACGCGGCGCAATGGCCAATCGCAAATCCGGATAATCTTTAGACATCGCCTGATACATATCCAGCAGAGGATATTCCTCGCCCGGACCGGTGGAACCGCAGGCCAACACCTGATGGTGGTCTTGAACGCCTATTGCAATAGCCATTTCCCGCGATCCGGGAATCTGATCTGAAAAATCTGCCGCATCATATTTCACGGTCGGAATGATTTCCACGCGATCGGCAGGGGCACCGAGGGCGGTAAACCGCTCGGCGATGGCCTGAGTCTGCACGCCAAACTTCGCCACCCGCGCAAACATCGCCGCCACCAGCGGTCGCACCAACCGGTAGCGACGAAAGGATTTTTCTGTCAGTCGTCCGTTAATTATTTGCACTGAAATACCGCGACGATGCGCGGCAAATATAAAATTCGGCCAGGTTTCCAATTCGACAAGCACAATGAACTGCGGCTGGACCGTCTCCAAAAACCGATTTACCGCAAAGCTTATATCCAATGGAAAGCGCACCGGAACTACGCGAGCATCGGGCGATTGGCCGTAGATGGCCAGCGCGCGGGCCATGCCGGTATCCGTTGTGGTGGAAACAACAATCTGCAATCCCACATCCGCAGCCAGTAATTCCTCTATCAGCCGCCCCATCGAAAGCAATTCACCCACAGAAACACAATGCAGGAGAATTCGCCTGGGTGCGGCTTGACCCGCGGGAACTTTGAGCTTTTCGATGGCGATCGAATCAAGACAGCCAAGCCGACCGGCCCAACCATGGCGGTATTTGCCTGTGCGGCAGCTTTTATACAGCAGAAACGGAGAGCCTAGAATCAGGCCGAGCAGATAAATGATGTTGAGCATCCAAGACATAAGGCTGGCATCATAAGACCAGCCCGCGGAAGTTGCATCTGCCCGAAAAGTGAAAATCCGCTGAACGCCGTTGTGCCAATACAACCGGCCGCGGTTTTGCAGGATTATGCGCGAATATCGAATGAAAATAATCAGACACCGCCGGCAGCACCGGGTGCGGATGAAAATAGTATGGCTGAATATTTGACAAAACAATCAAAATTGCGCATACTGACTAGTTGCTGGGACACAATTTACATCCCTTACGCCGATTGCGCTTTATAAAGACTGGACTTATTGGTGCTTACATGATTTCATTGGATCGCACCTGCATGGAACACCTCGAGATTCTGGAGAATCTTGAACCCTGGGTTAACGAAAACCTGAGCCTTCTTCTGCCGATTCAAGACGCCTGGCAACCCGACGATTACCTGCCTGATTTAACCAAAGAAAACTGGATCAAAGAACTTGCTGACTTCCGCGCCATGGCCATTGAAATATCCGACGAAGCTCTGGTGGTACTGGTTGGCGATATGGTTACGGAAGAGGCTCTTCCCAGCTATTCCGTATCACTGAATTTAATCGCCCGCGATTACGAAGGAAACAATCCCAAAGCCTGGGCCAAATGGCTGCGAGGATGGACCGCGGAAGAAAATCGCCATGGAGATCTGCTTAACGCCTATCTGCGCCTGACCGGCCGCGTGAATATGCGGAGCATTGAAATTACGATCCAGAATCTTATTGCCAGCGGTTTTAACCCCAAGGCCTACCCCGACCCATATAACGGACTCGTCTATACCGCGTTCCAGGAACGCGCAACAAAGGTATCGCATTTTAACGTCGCCAAAATCGCCGGGACGCAAGGCGATGCGAATCTTTCCAATATCTGCCGACGTATTGCGGGTGACGAAGCCCGTCATGAAAATTTTTACACCCGCGCCTTCGGTGAAGCCATGAAAGTGGACCCCTCTGGCTGTATTCTGGCCTTCCGCGAAATGATGCGAGGCTTGATCGCCATGCCCGGCCGACTGATGTACGACGGCAAAGACCCCTCTCTTTTTGATCACTTTGCCATTGTGGCCCAACGCATGGGCGTTTACACGGTGCATGATTACGCGGCCATTATCGACCACCTGGTCAAAACCTGGGATATTGCCGCACAAAGCGTCACAGGCAATGCCGCCCGCGCCCAGGAATATCTTTGTCGGCTGTGTAAACGGTATCTGTCACATGCTGATGAAATTGCGGCGTTCCAGTTGCGCCAGCCAGCGGTGGAATTCAGTTGGATTTACGACCGCAAGGTTTGATTGTCTCCTTAGGGCGGACAGATGAAACCAGCAACCAGGAATTCTGTCGGTGGTGGTTCGCCCGCCATTTCGGAGCGGGCCTGTTTCGGAACTGGGTTTATATTCTTACAAGCCATGACACACGTCCAGACGTAACGAAGCGAATCAGCCCGCATTCACGCACCAGACCCAACCAACCCCCCGTTATGACGAAATGGCGTTAAGTCGCGTTGGCCCATCGCGGCTTGAGCGACACTCCTTTGGCTGCCCGTTTACACCTGCACAGCGGGTTTTGGGTCTTGGCCACGAAAATTGGCCGCATCAATAGTTACGGCTTATTGTCAGCAACAGCCAAATAGGGTAAATTGCAGGTGGTGGAACGAAATGAAAATCTTGGAAAGGCGGCATATTTTGCTGATCCGCATTGGTTACGACATTTCGTTTGAGCTTACGGGCTTCACACCCATGCTGCTTCTGCTTCATGTGCGGCCCTGTCAGTATCATTTTATTCAAAACGAACAGGTGCAAGCACATCCGGCCGCCTCGGCCCAGATTTTTCTGGATCAATTCGGCAATCAGGCCATGCGATTTCTTGCCGCACCGGGCCTTCTTCGATTAAGCAATGATGCCGTGGTTGAAGTGGATGGTCGCGCGGATCTTGTGGACCATTCAGCCACGCAGCATCCGATACATGAATTGCCGGTGGATAAACTTCCATTTCTGCTGGCATCCCGCTATTGCGAGGTGGACAAACTCATGAATTTCGCCTGGCAGACGTTCGGATCCCTCCCACCCGGCTATCCGCGCGTGCAGGCGGTCTGCAATTTTGTGCACCAACACATTCAATTCGGATATCAATTCGCCCGCAATACCATGTCGGCGTATGATGTATTTGTCGAACGCAAAGGTGTCTGCCGGGACTTCACCCATCTGGCCATAACTCTGTGCAAATGCCTGGGAATTCCGACTCGTTATGCCACCGGTTACCTGGGAGATATTGGCGTACCGGCCGACCCGGCACCCATGGACTTTTCCGCCTGGTTTGAAGTTTATCTTTCCAACAGATGGTATACATTCGATGCCCGGCACAACACCCCGCGCATCGGAAGAATCGCCATGGCCTACGGGCACGATGCCAGTGATGCGGCCCTGACAACCTCGTTTGGGTTGACCACCCTTAAAAGCTTTAAGGTGTGGACGCATCAGGTTTAGCTGAAAATCACGTTGCCTCCCAAGCCAAGGATTGTTGAAAACAGCAGCTGATGATTTGGACCAGAACTGATCCCGCGAACCGTTGGCGCGGCGAAGCGGATTATTGCCCCAGGGCCTCGGCATGGCGCCGTCGCCAGGAATTCATGGTCGGCGAGTCCTCCGCGACGACCCCGTTCGGCGTCACCAGGATCAATTGTTCACATAATGGATCGCTGGTTTCAGCGTACCAGGCCGAAACCTGACGGCGAAACTTTTCCACCTGATCGGCACTTTCAATTTTAAACGCCAGCAAGGTATCCCGGTCCGGCATGGCGACCAGAAAATTATCCCCCAGCCGGCTGTGCAGCTTGGCATGCACGCTGGGCAGAAGAATGCGCGATGAATTCAGGTCATCTTTCCCCGAAAAACTGACCACGCGGCAGTCATCGCAGGACCCGCTGACAAGCTCCACACTGCGCGTGCGCCGATGCAGATTCAGCATCGCCTGTTTGCGAAGCGTACTGGGCGCAACGCCCCATCGGCGACGGTCCGCATGTGTCACCAGATTATCGATCTGATCAAGTCGATAGCATACCAGCAGACCGTTGGTCCATTCCTCGGTGAAAGTGTCCGGTGTGACCGATGTAATCTGATCTTCCGACATAAGCACCGGCACAATTTTTTCACGCAATGTCTGCCATTCCTCGGATGGAGTCCGCTCATCCGTTCGTTTAAGAAGCAGATCATCCAGAAAACTTTTCGTGGCCGCGTCCAGCGACTGCGGATGTCCAAGAAAATCCTGCAGCAACGGTGTCACATTGATACGAATACCATCCAGCGAAAGAGTCTGGTCATCCACGACATCGACCACTTTGGCCGGAAAAAGCCCGCGAGCCTGCAGGGCTACGGCCTTAATAAAACTGCCCTGAATCTGGGCGGTGGCGGGCAGCAGCCGAACACTGGAAATAATGCGGTCCTGTGTATTGCGAAGGTCCACCATACTTTCGGACGGTCCGTGGCAGATCGCCAGAAGCCAGCTTTCGCCACAGCCCACCGCCCAGAATCGCCAGTGCATAAGGGGTTTGTGCCCAAGCATATTGTGCAGCCAGGTGGGGGCAAGGCCCGCGGGTTCAATCGCCACACAGCAGACCGTGGGATGATGCGTGCCGGCAATTTCACGGCAATCGCCTACGGGCCGAACCCCACGGTTGCGACGAATGTTCCGCATCAGCGCCAGTTTAAGATCCTGTATTGCCTGTTTGCGATCGATGGTGTTACCCGCCTGGCTTTCCGCGCTTGCGCCACCCGCATATTCCGGAAAAAGCTGAAGTTCCATGGCATGCTGAAACGCATTATCACTTAATCGCATCTGCCGGTCGTTGAGCAACTCACCGGAAAATTCGGGGGGAACGCGGAGCGCAAATCCAGTTGAAATTACATATCTCCATTCTGTCATATATTCACACTGTCAATCCGATCATTCCCGCACGGCGGAACATCCGCCGCGCGTCGGGTTCCGGCTGCGAATCATCCGCCCGCTGGCGGGCGGAATGCCCGGACAAGTGTCCCAAAAAGGCCGTTCAGGGATCACCGGTAATAAACCCCTGGCGGGCCGGCATTTGCCGCCGAACCGACACAATATCGGAAAGGCAGAAAGCACCAGTTCATGTATCGTCCCGCCTGGGACTGGTTCAATAACAAATTGAAGGGTTATGGGTATAGGGTAGATCGGGGGAGCTGTGACTCGCAAGAAACCAATGATTTTATCGGAACAATGTGAAAAGACAGCCCCGGCGATGTATATTCCGGCTATCGCGCCTCAATGGATACCCACGAATGGGGATACCACCACCGGGATATCGTCAATGGTCAGCCTATTGGATCGGAATGCAAGGTCCTTAAACCTGGCGCGCAGTCACAAACCGGGCCATCTGAATAAGGGTCAGGCGGGCGGCTGAATCCGCCAGAATATCCAGACAATCAATCGCCTCATCCACCAGATTCTGCGCCTTCTGCCGGGCATAGGCCATGCTGACACTGGGAATCAGAAGCTGGCGCACACGTTCCACACGGTCATGCTCATTGGACTCCAGCAGCCCAATCAGCAGTTCCCGGTGCGATGGAGCGGCATGGGCCAGGAAATGAATCATCGGAAGGGTGAGTTTTCCTTTTTCAATATCCGTTCCCAGCGACTTTCCCACGGTGGATTGAGTACCCACAATATCAAGTACGTCATCGACAATTTGAAATGCCAGGCCAATCAGCCGTCCATAGCGGGCCAGCGCCTCCACCGCCGGACCATCCCCTTCTTCCGCAGTTGCGGACTCACGGGCACCAAGTCGACAGGAGGTTTCTATAAGGCTGGCCGTCTTGCGGTAAATAATGTCGAAATAGGTGGCTTCATCGAGCGCCCAATTGCCCCGATTGAAATTCTGCGTCAGTTCACCCTCGCACACAGTATTGGTCGTCTGTCCGATTAATCGCGACGCGGCCTGGCTTTCAAGACTGCTGCACAGGTGAAAGGCATGGCTGATCAGCAAATCGCCCAGCAGAACCGCGGCCTCGTTGCCATGCAGATAATTGATCGTCGCCCCGCGCCGGCGCACTTCGGCATTATCCAGAATGTCATCATGAACCAGCGTCGATACGTGCACCATTTCCACCACTGCCGCCAGCGTAATGTGCGCGTGGCCGATTCTGCCTGAACCGGCATTGCACGCTTGCACCGCCTGCCCGGACAGCAGAACCAGCACCGGACGAAGCATTTTCCCGCGAAACCGGCCCACATGCGTCAGCAACTGTTGAACATGTGGAAGGGCACTGCTTAATTCTGTACAAAACAGATCATTGACGGCGGCAAGATGCGGATCAAGATTTGCAGCCAAAATAGCTTCATCGGCAAGCGTGGGCATAGCAGGTTTCCGCAGTCGCAAAACAGACCGGAGGAATTTTCTGCCCTCGCTTCCGTGCGATGGCTCCAACCGGAAATTCAAATCCTACTGAAAGTATAGAAACCTGCGATACCTTTGTCCAATCATATTTATTTCCCCAACTTTGCAGCCGGAAGAATAACGGCCAACCTCCCGTCCCGCAACCGGTGTGAAAATTCCACGCCACAACATCAATCCGTGGCAAAAACTTTCGCTTGCACTACCATGACGTTCATTCCTCGTACGCCACTCGGTCACACGCGGACGTACGGTCGGCAGATTTTGTGGATTTCGCTCGGAGACACCTTATGCGATATCGTAGCCCGATTGCAGTCGTGTTAATGGTGATGGCGCTCGTCACCCTGTCGGTAGCCCGGGCAGGATGGCCCGCGGCGAACCGGGCGCCCTCGAACAAAGTCATTCCCGTCTGGCCAAATCTGAAAGTACCACAGAACCAGCGGGCCAGAAATCTGCACCGCTGGCCGACAATTACCGAGTATCTTCTGCCGACGGGCAAAGCCAATGGTACGGCCGTGGTCATTTGCCCTGGCGGCGGTTACGTCTATGAAGCCGTGCGGCATGAAGGCTACGCCATTGCCCAATGGCTTAATACGCTGGGAATTCAGGCCTTTGTCCTGAATTACCGGCTGCCACAAGGCGGCCTTCCCCCCGGCGGCGTGCCATGGCCGCTACAAGATGTGCGCCAGGCCGTGCGAATTGTCCGTGCCAATGCCCGGCGATGGCACATTAATCCGAACCGTGTTGGCGTGGCGGGCTTTTCAGCGGGCGGCC
>JAJZOA010000104.1 GCA_021852225.1 Planctomycetota bacterium | reverse complement strand
CCAACTGGTTTGTGCGGAAGGAAAGCAGATTCTGCTGGACAGGATTATGGCCGGGGAATCACCCGCCGTTATGGCGGCGCGACCAAGCGCCTTGCGTCGCTTCGGGTGCATATTCTTGGATTGGTTGATCCTCGCAGTCCCGATGGTTATTTTGGAATTCGTTTTGTTTGGGGCGTTTCTCGTAAGCAATCCGAATCAATTCACCAATAATCAACCGACCTCGCGCCCGTTCATATTACTAAAGCTTTTTTTCTTGGTTATAGGGGTCGGATATCTTACTTATTTTGCGCTGCTCCATGCGCGAAATGGTCAAACAGTCGGCAAAAAGGTTGGAAATCTGCGTGTTGTGAACCTGGACGGCACCGCAATTTCCACCCGAACGGCATGGTTGCGTGCATTTGCGTATGTAGGCCCTAACTTTGTTGTATCCGCCGGGACGCTGCTTTTTGCCGCCATTCTATCGCCGACCGCGTTCGCGGCTGTGATTGCAATAATGAATTTCGCGGCGCTTGGCTGGTTTCTGGCCGAAGTTATTTTGGGACTCAGCGACAGGCAGATGCAGCGCACACTGCACGACCGCATCGCCGGAACGCGTGTGATTTATCTGGGCGCGTAACGCCGCAGGTCCTGGCATTTACCTGCCTCCGGCATCTAAAAAGGAAGTCCGCCATGCTCCGCTATCGGCTTACCACTCCCGAACAAGTTGTACTAAGTTACCAACTTGCGGGTCTGGTGACCCGCGCTATCGCCTGGGTGATTGATATGGTGATCATGTTCACCCTGATGATTTTCGTCGGCTGGAGCCTGATCATGCTTCTGGAACTGCTGGCTTTGGCGGATGTCTCGCCATGGTTTATTGTGGGCATTTTGTTTATTGCCGAATTTCTCATTTTTGTCGGTTATTTTGTCTTCTGTGAACGGTTCATGGCGGGTCGCTCACCGGGAAAAAAAATCATGGGGTTACGCGTGGCCAGCGCATCAGGTGGAAGGCTGGCATTCGTGGATATACTTATTCGTAATCTCCTTCGCCCGATTGATTTTCTTCCATCGTTCATGTTTCTGGGCGGAGCAACAGCGTTTATTGATCCATGCCATCGCCGCTTGGGGGATTTCGCCGCCAATACCATTGTCATCCGCGATCGGCGTCTGACGCTGCCCAAGGCGGTCACGCGTCAGCAGTCGCGACATAACAGCTTTCAGACGGACCCCGCCATGCGCAGCCGCATTATCAACCGGCTGGATCGGCTGGACCGGGATCTGGTCATGGACCTGTCCATGCGTCGCGACAGTCTGGATGTTGGCGCGCGCGAGAGTCTGTTTTCCGATACTGCGGACTATCTTCGCAATCGCCTTGGCATTGGCGAGCTGGAGGAAAATCTGGAACACCTTAGCAACGAACAGATGGTGCTGAATGTCGCGCTGGTTCTTCAGGAAGGGTGGTTCAAGGGATAATTCACGCCACAAAGGGTGGGAATCATTTGTGGGGCGCTGCGGTTAGCCATTACAATTGCAGTGATTATTTGTCAGGAGTTCCTGTTTGCGCGACAAACTTACAACCATTGCCCGTCCTTCCTGGGCGGAATTTCAGAGTCTGGCCCGGCCCAATTCGGTTTTTCCCGTTCATATCACACTGATGGGAGACTACCTGACGCCCGTTACCGCCTATGAACGCCTTGCCCGGCTTTCGCCCTATTCCTTTCTTTTGGAATCCGTCGTCGGAGGCGAACGCATCGCCCGCTATTCCTTTTTGGGGGCAAATCCGCGGCTGGTGGTCCGTGCAACGGGGCGTCGCATTGCCATTCAAGCCGCGCCCGATTCGAGCGTTAAGGCTCGCGAATATGATTCTCCGGACCCGTTGAAAGACCTTGCGGAAATTTTAGGTCCAGCCCGCGCCGTGGCGGTCCCCGGCCTGCCCGCGTTCACCGGCGGGGCTGTCGGCTACGCCGCCTACGATTCTGTTCGGTATCTGGAACCAGAAAAGCTGGTCTCTCCACCGCCAGACCGACGAAACCTGCCCGATCTTCTTTTCGGCATTTATGACGACCTGGTCATTTTTGACCATGTACAGAAAACCGTTCTGGTGGTGGCGGATATTCATGTGAAGGACCATCCGATACGCGCGGATTACGATGCCGCCCTGGACCGTATCGGGCGGATCATTCAAACCCTCGGTTCTCCGCTGCCCGAACGCATTGGTCTGGTGAATCTGGCCGTGGACTCACGTCCGGCGTTTCAAAGCAATTTCACCAAGGAAACTTTTGAAAAAGCTGTGGATGCGGCCAAGGAATATATCAAGGCCGGCGACATTTTTCAGGTGGTGCTTTCCCAGTGCCTGCGGGTAAGCACCCAGGCCGCGCCATTCGATATTTATCGGGCGCTGCGCATGGTCAATCCATCGCCCTTTATGTTTTTCCTAGC
The DNA here is from genome assembly GCA_021852225.1 of Planctomycetota bacterium. The sequence goes on along the minus strand of JAJZOA010000104.1, from coordinate 840 downwards.
CGCGCCAGACTGCACGCTGGTTGGGTCTTCGCCGGAAATCATGTGCCGCGTCCAGGACCGTGTCATCACCAATCGACCGCTGGCGGGAACTCGGCGGCGGGGCACCACGCCGCAGGAGGACGCTGAACTGCAAAAAGAACTGCTCGCTGATCCCAAGGAACTGGCGGAACATGTGATGCTCGTGGATCTTGGGCGCAACGATGTTGGCCGTGTCAGCATGGCCGGTTCCGTAAAAGTCACCGAACCACTGACGGTGGAACGCTATAGCCATGTGATGCACATTACCACCAATGTGACCGGTCAACTGGCCGAAGATAAAACCTGTTTCGATGCGCTTCGCATGACGCTTCCGGTCGGCACCGTCAGCGGCGCGCCAAAAATTCGCGCCATGCAGATTATTGATGAACTTGAACCGGACCGCCGGGGGCCTTATGGCGGTGCCGTCGGCTATATGGATTACGCCGGGAATATGGATACATGTATTGCATTGCGAACAATGGTGGTGACGCCAGGTGAACATAATACCCATCAGGTCTGGCTTCAGGCGGGTGCCGGCCTTGTGGCCGACAGTGTGCCGGCCAGTGAATATCAGGAAACACTCAACAAAGCCGCCGGTCTGTTAAAAGCGATCGCACTGGCCGAGGCCGGCTTGGAATAGCAGCGGGTGACGGTGATTCTTTGGGCACCCGGTCGCAGTTGGTCTGCTTGACCGATGCCATTGCCCACATGCCGCCTGTTTCCATTTGACTTCACCGGTGAATTTTAGGTGAACCGCCCCGACCAAGTTGTTTGGCCCGCCTTCGGCCATCCGTGGTGTGGTCGCGGCAGGCCGTCGGTTCG
>JAJZOA010000132.1 GCA_021852225.1 Planctomycetota bacterium | reverse complement strand
TAATGCCGCGGAAAGATAATAGCAGAATTTATGCCAACAGGTGAGGAGTCCGGAGCATTTTTTCCCTGACCGGTCACCAACGTATTCATTATGGGCCGACAACAGGGTAGAATGGGAGCATGGCGTTTAAACCGGATGACACCATTTGCTTCTGTTTTCATGTTCCATTACGGAAAATAGAGGCCTACTGCCGCATTGAAAAGCCGACGGCCGCCTCGCAGATTTCCGATTGCCTGTCCGCAGGCACCGGCTGCGGCTGGTGCCGACCGATGCTTAAACAGATTCATCTGCGCATTTGCGGCGAAAAATTGCCTTGGTGGTGGCAAACAGGCGATTCCGCCACGGCAACCCATGCCGCGGCACCAGGGCAGGCGGAAGCGGACGGCCAGATGCAAACAAGCCGATCAGGCCAGGACCCGGCGAATTATGCCCTCGGTCGCAAAGCTTATATTGCGGCCGGGCAGGGAAAGCCACCAGCGCAAAGAGAGGCGAATGCGGAACGAAAAAATGGCGATCCATCGCAAAGCTGAACTCCGGGGCGTAATTGAGGCGGCATGGCTTTATCAGGCGGCCCATGCCGGCGGCAACCGGCCAAGGCCCATTCGTCCGGTAAAGTCTGGCGATCCGGAAAAGGCCCAATCGACGACCGGGAGGACGGAAAGGGTTGACGATGGCGGCCCGTGGTGGTACATACAACGATGATTCTCGGCGGATTGTCGGGACAACTTTGGCAGGAGCGCCCGCGATGCATAAACGTTCAGCGACAGCAACCCTTGTTTCGTCGGTTGATAAGGGATTTCCGATGGTGGCCGCAACACCGTCGCTCTGGCGCCGGCCTCTGCGGCTGCTGGCCTGCGCGGCGCTGGCCGCGGCTACCGCCGGACTGGCGGGCTGTGGCGATTCAAGCTCCGGCAAAGCGGATTCCAGAGCCATTTACACCAGTCAAAACGCGGCGGGACTGATGGTGAGCGCTGGTGATTACCGGCCCGCCACGCCTTTTCCAGTAGCCATTCATTCGACGCTTTCCAGCACCGAACTTCGATCGGCCCAGCTACGGGCCAAACAGAATCCAAAATCTTATCTGGCCCCCCGATCTGTGATGCGCGATCTGCGTCACGCCTCGGCAATGCTTGCCACGGCCATCGGGCAAAGTGGCCTGCGTCACAATTTTAAGAGTTTGCTGGAAGGCCAGAAAGGCCAAGTTGAATTGCTGGAAGCGCAACATCGCATCAATCGGTTAAGCGCGGCCCTGGCGGAACTGACATCCCGGCTCAACCTGATTAGTCAGGATTCAGCATTGCTGAATTCGGATCGGCTTAAAATTGCCGATTTGCGGACGCAATACAAAGCCTACGCCATTATGCACAAGGCCGCGCTGCGGACCGCCTTGCAAGCCCGGCGCGCCGCGGAGAGGCATCTTGCGGCCGCCGAAAAGCGCGTGGCCGCAGCCAAAAAGCTGGTGGCCGCCAATGTCGCCCTTCGCGACCGTTTCAGCGCTGCCGGCATGGCACTGGTAGCCGAATCGCACAATACAACCGGCACTCAATCGCTGGATCAATACAAACAGGCGATGGCCAAGCTGAATCAGATGGCCAAATATGCCGCGAAGGTTGAAATTCTGAAATCCCGGTTAAGTCAGGATATGGATCGCGCCAATCTGGCGTCCATGCAGGCTGATGCCGCAATCCGCCACGCCAAGGAACTGGCCGCGGCACGTCATGTTGCCGCCCACGTGGCCGCCAGCGCACTCCAACGCATGGCCGCCATTCAAGCGGGTGCCAAGGCAATTATTTCCGGTTCGGCAGCGCATTCTGGCGTGCCCACGGTAATGGACCAGTATGCCGCGGTAACTTCCCAGCTTAAAGTCGCCCTGCATCAGGCGGACGCGGCCCTGACGTTATGTAATGAATCGCGGCAGGACCTGAAACAGGCGGCCTTTGAGCAAAGCAAAAATTCCACCTATGCCAGCCAGCTTGCCGCACATGGACTTCGCCCCAACGACCCGCTGATTCTGGCCAATGAAAACCGCAGCTTGCAGTCGCTTTATAATATACAGGCGGCGGCAGCTTCCATTACAGCCGCGACCGTCAGCCAATTGAAACTTCAGGTACTGCAACTGCAGGCGTTGTGTGCGAGCACTGGCGATTCCATTTTTCCGCTGATTAACCAGCAATCGCCTGTTGCCGCCCCGACGGCGGCACAAATGCAGGCCTGCACCACCGCAGCCACCGGCGCGCTGAACCACGCCACCATGGATGTTGGTCAGGCGCTGGCTTCCGGACCTTCCGGCCGATCGCCGGTGAAATGGCTGGCGCCTGCGATAAATTTCCAGGCGAATATCGCCCTTGCGGAAGTGACCGCGGACCCGGCGCTGAAAACCAAATATCTGCAGGTGGCGGCGCAGGAAGCTCAGAAAGCCAATCAGCTTAATCCGCTTTTAAATCTTACCGTATCGACAAAATAAGCCCGCTAGAGGGCCGCATGGATTTTATTTGCGTTACACGCCAGCGGCCGAAATCATATCTCTTGGAACGTGCCGCCACGGCTTGTCTGCCCGTCGGCAATGTGACATTGTACCATCGGGCGCTGTCCGCCCCGGACAAGGGCTGGCGTGCACAATTCCGACATTGCTTCTGGTTTCAACGCTCTTCCCGTCAGACGGCGGGCGGCGATTTTTTGTGGCGTATTGATATTTCAACTTATGCAGCGGTTTAATTTAGCCTCTTGGCAATTTGCGATATTGCGTGGGGGTCATCGCGTACATACGGCGAAACAGGCGAGAAAAATACAGTGGATCGGAAAAGGCCACGTGAGCAGCCACTTCCTTCACCGGCAAATCAGACGTTTGCAGCAGTTGGCAGGCTTTGCGCATTTTTAGACGAATGAAATATTCCAAGGGCGGCACACCTATGACCCGCCGAAACAGTGCGCAAAAATGGGAATTGGACAAATTCACGCGGTGAGCCAATTCCGAAATTGTCACAGTGCGATCCGTACAGGCGCTTAAAGAAAGGGCCAACTGTTCAATGCGCTGCGAAGATTTTGGCGAAGTCCGGTCCATGTGCAACGCGCCGGCGCACAAAAGACTGATTAAGTGTGCCGCCACACCGGAAGGCAGAATGAGCTGATCAGACCTGTACAGTTGCCGCAAATCCATAATCAATTTGTCAAACAATTGAGCCATTTCCGGAACATCCGGCACATTGAAAAGTGGGGCCACTTTGGTAAAAGGGCCAGATCTGCAGATGCCGGCGACCGCCGGGCCGGTCAAATGACACCAGTAAATCGTCCATGGGTTCCGCGGTGCAGAGCCATAGGAATGAGGCGTATGCGGCAAAATACAGACGGCGTGGCCCGGCGAGACGGATATGGCCGACCCGGCCGGATTGTGAAGCTTCACCCAGCCAAATCCCTGTACGCAAAAGATCACGATCAGCTGCCTGGAGCCATGGCTGCGATTCACCAGATGCCCGGCGGCCTGGGGGAAATAGCCCACATCCGTCGGCACAATACCCAGTGGCAGATGGCGCGACAACGCCCGCTCGATCAGGGGGCCCGGCAGGACAATCATGCGCTGCTGGGCAAAACCGTGGCGGCGCGAAGCGACCCGGAGTTCGGATGGGCTTGATGGCTCGGCGGCGGTCGGATCTGTCGTATGCATTCGATTTATTATACCATCAGATCGTCCATATCAATCGCATTATCGTCAATTGCGACAAAATTGCAGCCGGGGCATATTGCACACTGCGACGATGCTAAAATCACGCCCTGGAGTGACCCGCGGTGATTTTCATCCGCTAAAACCATAGATTCAATTGGAGCCATCCGCATGTATCAATTGAAGTTGCCAGCACCTCCTGTCCACCAGACGGGCAGCGTGAAGGCCTGGAATGAGGCCGTCAATATAGCCACATATGAACCGGTCAATCCAGACAGAAATCCAATGTTTCTGGAAGCAAGGGTCTATCAGGGAAGCAGCGGGCGGGTATATCCATTGCCGGTTATTGACGCGGTTTCGACGACTCCTCATGAACGCTCCTGGCAGGCTGTACATCTGGAAAATGAATTTATGCGCGTGATGATACTTCCCGAACTCGGCGGACGGATTCATGTGGGATTGGATAAAACCAATGGCTACGATTTTTTCTATCGGCAAAATGTCATCAAACCCGCGCTGGTCGGCCTCGCGGGGCCTTGGGTTTCCGGAGGCGTGGAATTTAACTGGCCACAGCACCATCGGCCCGCGACTTTTATGCCCGTGCACTGGAACATAGAAGAGCACGCCGATGGCTCGCGCACCGTTTGGCTGTCTGACCACGACCCGCTGCAAAGACTGAAAGGAATGCATGGCGTGCATTTGCGGCCGGGGTCCAGTGTGCTGGAACTGAAAGTCAGGCTGTATAACCGTTCTGAACAAACCCAAACTTTTCTCTGGTGGGCCAACGTCGCGGTTCACGCGCATGAACTGTATCAGTCCTTTTTCCCGCGTGATGTGCACTTGGTGGCAGATCATGCGCGGCGGGCCACAAGTGAATATCCCCTGTGCAGGGCTTATTACTATGGTGTGAATTATGGACAACGCCGCGAACATCCTGTTCCAGGAAATGAAGTCCCCACGCAATTCGTGCCGCCCGGAACCTATCCACCTAATGATTTACGCTGGTACGGCAATATTCCGGTACCCACCAGTTATATGGCCATTGGATCACGGCAGGATTTTTTCGGCGGATATGACCACCGCAAACAGGCCGGGCTTGTTTGCATAGCGAACCATCATATTGCGCCGGGAAAAAAGCAATGGACCTGGGGTAATCATGCGTTTGGCTATGCATGGGATCGAAGCCTGACCGACACGGATGGCCCCTATCTGGAACTGATGTCCGGCGTATATACGGATAATCAGCCTGATTTTTCCTTCCTAGTGCCAGGTGAAACAAGAACCTTCAGTCAATATTGGTATCCGATCCAGAAAATTGGTCCTGCTGTCGCGGCAACCACCAGCGCCGCTATCGGCATTTCGCCGCTCGCCGGCGCACTGCGCGTCGGCATTGCCGTCACAAAGCATGATCAATTGATGGATGTTCACATAGCCTTAAAGAACCGCACAATCGTTCGACAAAATGTCATGGCCACACCAGCGTCGCCATGGATAAAAGAAATAATGATACCCAGGCAAATAGACAGCGACGATTTGACAATCAGAGTGCGTGACGCCAATGGCGCGATGCTTGTGGAACTGGTTCCCGAACAGAATCGCAAGGACAGACCGCCGCGACCCGCTGCCGCACCGCCATCGCCAAAGGCCACCGCAACGCTTCAGGACTTGTATTTAACCGGGGTGCATCTGGAACAAATTCGCCATGCGACACGCAGCGGGGCGGATTATTGGCGTGAGGCACTAAAACGCGAACCCGCCGATTACCGCTGCCATCAGGCGATGGGTGTCTGGCACACTGCACGGGGAGAATTTGCCGCCGCCACGAAACATTTCAGCGCCGCCATTTCCGCGCTTACCAGATTCAATGCCAACCCGTCTGAAGGGGATGTGTTTTATAACGCGGCCGTGGCGCTAAGATGGCAGGGAAAGGATGAAGAAGCTGCGGATCATTTCTATAAGGCAACCTGGAACCATGCCTGGCAATCTCCGGCGTTTTACGCGTTGGCACAGCATGAAGCCACTCGTGGCAACTGGGAAATAGCACTGGATCATCTGGAAAGATGCTTGCGGGTAAACGTGGAACATCTGGCCGCAAGAACGCTTAAGGCTGTCATGCTTGCAAAACTTGGTCGAATCCCCCAGATGCAGGAACTGCTTGAAGCAACACATCACCTGGATCCGCTGGATACAGGATGCAATTACCTGCTTGGCCGCAGACAATTTCTTGACACGCAGCAACAAATGGATTTGTCGCTGGAATTCGCGCAGTCGGGTTTATGGGATGACGCCATTGACTGCCTTCGCCAAACCTCCGGTCAGATCAGTCGCGGAACGGCCCCCCTGCTGCACTATTACCGTGGCTATTTCCATCTGATGGCAGGACGCCATCCGCAGGCCCGGAAAGAATTTCTAAGCGCATCTGGCACATCACCGGATTACTGCTTTCCGGCACGCCTTGCGGATCAGCGGATATTACAATCCGCCATCGACTTGAATTCCAAGGATGGTCTGGCGCATTATCTATTGGGCAATTGGCTTTACGACCGACGCCGCCACACCGAAGCGATTCGTCACTGGGAAATGGCCCGCCGCAAAGGTGTTGCCTATTCTGTGCTTTACCGCAATTTGGCGATTGGTTACCACAATGTGAGCCACAGGCCGTATAAAGCTCTGGCGGCATATCATATCGCGCAGCGGGCGGCGCCATCGGATGCGCGCCTGGTGTACGAAGCCGACCAACTGAAGCGCCGATTGTGCGTGCCCGTGAATCAGCGCCTTGCATATCTGGAAGCGCATCAGGAGCAGGTCGAACAGCGCCATGATTTAACCATTGAATTCTGCGCGTTGTTGAATCTGGCCGGGCGATATTCACAGGCTCTGGGCATTCTGGAAACACGCATATTCCAGCCATGGGAAGGTGGTGAGGGAAAAGTGCTGGAGCAATATATCCTCGCACACATGTCATTGGGGAAACAATACCTGCACGATGGCGCGTGTCCGGAAGCACGGCGGCATTTTACAGCGGCGCTTCATCCGCCGAACAACCTGGGTGAAGCGGCGCATCCGCTGGCCAATAAAAGCCAGATATATTACTATCTTGGATTATCCTATGCACATAGCAATTATTCTGAATATCGGCGATGGATGCAATTGGCGGCCCGCCGCGCCGTTGATTTTCAGGATATGGCCGTCAGAGAATTTTCCGGACTTACTCTCTACCGCGCGCTGGCTTTGCAGGCCCTTCATCGCGGCGCGCAAGCACGTCGGCTGCTGCTTCAGTTGCAGGCGTACGCGAGGCAATTGGAACTTTCAACCGCAGAGATCGATTATTTTGCCACGTCACTTTCCAGTATGTCGTTGTTTCCGGTCAATCTGAAAAAGGAACAGAAGACTGCGGCTTTGTTTCTTCGTGCGCAAGCGGCTTTTGGCCTTGGCCGGACGGCCACCGCAACGACCCTGCTGATGAACATATTACGGCGGGACCCAGCCCATTGCCCGGCGGATCAATTGCTTGGGATGATCCAATCTGGTGCCGGACACCCAACCGTCAAGGCCGCCCCAGCGACGCGGCGTCGCAAGACACGTGCCGACCGGAACGCAAGGAAAACAAGGAGTATCACACGATGAACACCGCCACATCATCCGCGGAAGATACAGTTGCCATGCGATTGGGTTACCTGATTTTGACAGCCTTTATTGCCGCATTGGGTGGCCTGCTTTTCGGCTACGACTGGGTGGTCATCAGCGGCGCAAAGCCGTTTTTTGTCCCATACTTTCGGCTGACCAACGGCAATACGATAGGCTGGGCAATGTCATGCGCGCTTTTAGGCGCGATGCTGGGCGCCTTTTTCACCGGGTGGGCCAGTGACACATTTGGTCGCAAGAAAATGCTTATACTTGCTGCTCTCCTGTTTGCCCTGTCGTCTGTCATGACCGGCTGGGCTTCCCATTTTATCTGGTTTAGTGTGTGGAGGCTCGCCGGCGGAGTGGCCATTGGAATCGCTTCCAATATTTCGCCGCTATACATTGCGGAAATCGCGCCCGCACGCTTGCGCGGCAGGCTGGTGGCCGTTAATCAACTCACAATTGTCCTTGGAATTCTTTTGGCCGATATTGTCAACTGGCGCATTGCCCGACCATTGCCGGCGCACGCCACAGCCGCGGTAATAGCGGCCTCCTGGGATGGCCGCTTCGCCTGGCGCTGGATGTTTACCGCGGTGGCCATTCCGTCCGTTGCGTTTTTTATCGGTTCCCTGCTGGTCCCGGAAAGTCCGCGATGGTTGGCCAAAAAGGGATATTTTGAGCGCGCCGCGGCGGTACTCACACGCATCGGTGGAAGCCAACATGCATCCAGCGAACTGGCCGATATTCGACGTTCTTTCCAAGGCACAAGCCGGGATAAAGTGAATCTGGGCGTGCTCTGGTCCGAGGCCCTCCGACGACCTGTGCTTATCGGCATTTTCCTGGCCGTGTTTCAGCAATGGTGCGGGATTAATATTATTTTTTCTTACGCTCAGGATATATTTCAGGCCGCAGGCTATCACATCACCGGTGTATTGTTTGAAATAATGGTCACGGGACTGGTCAATCTTGTTTTCACGCTTGTGGCAATTGGTCTGGTGGACAAAATTGGCCGACGCCTTCTGATGCTGCTGGGGGCCGGTGGACTGCTTGTAACGCATTCACTGCTGGGGTGGGCTTTTCTGGCACACCTGAAAGGCTGGCCGGTTGTGATTCTAGTAATGGCCGCGATTGGCTGTTATGCTATGACCTTGGCTCCGGTCACTTGGGTTTTAATTTCCGAGATATTTCCCAACCGGATTCGAGGCACGGCGGTTTCACTTGCCGTGTCAGCACTCTGGATTGCCGATTTTATATTGACGCAGACATTTCCCCTCCTTAAAGGTGCTGTGGGCAATGTGGGCGCTTTCTGGTTATATGCCGCAATATGTGCGGCCGGGTTTCTGTTTATTCTTAAGTTTATCCCGGAAACCAGAAATCGGTCTCTGGAACAACTGGAAATGGATTTCGCAAAGCACGGATTATAAACAAGACACTTTCCCCCTGATGGTAAATGTACTGGCGAAAGGAATCAGATGAAAAAGAAAGCCGCGGAGTCACGTGACAAACGGGTCATTTTCATTGCCAATTTAGCGCTGGATTACAACCGTCAGATTGTTCAGGGCGCCTCAGACTGGGCACAATCCCATCCGGCGCTTTGTCTCTATTTTTCCGACAACGATACGCCATCTGATTTTCGACAGATAATAAATGCCAACCTGGCCGGCGGCTTTGACGGCGTCCTGATCGGGGCCTGCAGCCAATCACTGGCATTGCCTTTGCGAATAAAGCAATTGAATATTCCCGCCGTGGATACCTCTGGCGAATTGTATCCGCCCCCATTGCCGCGAATCATTACTGATGACCGGGCAGCGGGAAGGATAGCCGCTGAATACTTCTTAACGCGGGGCTTTCGACGATTCGCCTACTTTGGCTTTGAGCACTTTTATTGGTCCAAGCAGCGGTATGAGGGTTTTGCCGCCGCGCTGGCCGCGCACAGGCTTCACGCTTCTGTCCATTATTTGTCCGAGGACGACAATATCGCGCGCGCAGCCGACGCCGAAAGAGAAATCAAAGCCCTTATTCGTAAGACCGACCCGATCACCGCATTGTTTTGTGCCAATGATGGTCTGGCATCATGTATGATTGAAGCCTGTATGCATGCCGGTCTGCGCATTCCCGAACAAGTAGCCGTTCTGGGTGCGGATGATGACCACCTTTATACCCGCATGCGTGAACCCCATATTTCGAGCATCACAATTCAAGGCCGGCAGATCGGGTGGCGAGCCATGGAGATACTCGGTGACATGATATTGAACAACGGCAGGCCACCAGAGCAGCAGGTTTTGATACCACCTGGCTCAATTATAACGCGACGATCCACCGATATTATTGCCGTCGAGGACGAACTGATCCACCAGGCCATCACTTATATACAAAGCCACCTGAAGGACGGAATTAACGTCAAGCAACTGGCCAGGACATTGTCTGTATCGCGCACCACGCTTGAGAATCGTTTTGTTCATATCTTATCGCGTAGCCCGGCGGCGGAAATTCGCCGCCAAAGAATAGACTTGGTTAAGCATCTGCTTTCTTCCACAACTCTTAGCATTAAGGAAATTGCCGGGCGAAGCGGCTTTTCTTCTTCCCAGTTGTTCAGCGAATCATTCCGGAGATCCACACATCTGACACCTAAAGCCTTTCGTGAAAGCGTTAGGCGCTCGCCGTGAGGCGACACAACCGATTGCGGGTTGGTTTTAACCCGGCCGGTGACAACACGCGCTGATACCAGAATTGCTTAGCAGATCAGGCGCTGATTCACAATTGTCTTGTCCAACTCAATCATAAATGGCTTGTGATAATGTCCCGCTTTTTCGGGAAGCCAAAGGATCGCGGGCTTGGTTGAAATTGCCCCCGCCGAGGCACCGACCGTTTTTGGATTTTGGCTCGCGTCGGGTCGGCACAAAAGCCTGCCGGTGAATACGAATGAGCAGCCACCGGCGTTCTGAGAGTGTTCTTTCAAAGCCCAATCAGGACAGCCACACACCTTCAGAAACTGACAGGATTCAGGCGGTATAACATGGTTATTGTCGGCATCCTTCGAATTTATTTTGGCGGGACATAATACAATCCAAATTCGCGGATTGAAGGCGGTTGATGCCGTGCTGTCGATCCGATAACCACACGCATATACTTTGTCTTTAACGGCGTAAATGACAGTTCAAATGCTGACTTCCCGTTCGGACGCGCCTTTGCAATTGTGCGCCAATTGATTCCATTTGCCGAAACCTTTAACTCACAATCTATAATCCGGCGGGCAAATTGCCTGATTAAGACCACATTGCAAAGCGTGGGCCTGGCAAAGCGCAGTTGCAGCCATTGGCCGGCCGCGGTTCCTGGCGCGGAATTCCACCGCGTTCCGGCTTGCCCGTCCACAGCTTTTTTTGCGTCATATTTTTTGCTCCAGATACTCGACGCACTGGCCTGCGCATGCAGGGCTTTATTAACGAGCGCACTATTTTTCGCCACGATCGGAGTGACCGCAAAATCACGAAATTCCACATGATTCCAACTGCTTCCCAGACCTGCCATACCGTTTATCCGCAGTAACGACACATGCCTGACCAGCGTGTGGCCATCCACGATCACAATTGTTTGCGGACCGCTGAATCGCAGCACGATGGTGTGCCATGGCATACTGCCAAGCCGCGCGGTGCCCCGCGCGATGGGATCTGTATTTGACCAGAGAGTCCAGCGGCCGCTGGAATGCAGATTGAATCGATAGCCATGAACGAGGGAATGCCAGCCGGAGGCGGCAACCCGGCCAAGCAGCGACGCATATGCCTTTGGTGGTATTTTTGCCTGCACAGAAACCTGGTAATTCCGCCATTTGGTTGACCCGATCAGAGTTAGAGGAGGCGCGCCCTTCATCCAGGCGATGCCACGGTGGGTAATCTGCTGCCGCAGACAAAGTTTTGCACCGTTGCCTTCCTTCTCTACGGCAAAGGCATCGTGCAGGTCAGAAAAATATCTTGGGGATCGGCCGATTGTATCTTTTTGAAAGTTATCCCGATAGGGCAATGGGAACGGTTTGGGCGGCGGATTAAATGCTCGCCCTTTTTTCTGACCCGTGGTGGTAGTAAGCGTGTAGATTGCGTGAGGGCGCAGCGTCATGGTGAATGTCCCACCCACAGGTGTTATTTTTCCAACCATAATAAACTGACGTTTCCGTGTGCTTTGCCATTCATAGACTCGCCCGGTGGAAAGCCCGCCGGAAAGATGCACCCTCAGCGTTTGCGGAACAGACGCGGCGGATGTTTCCGCAATCAGGCTGTAATTGCCGGAAACTGGTGAGCGGAACGTGCAATAATCACCACCCGCCGGTAGTTTGCCACAAGCGTTTGCGGCCAGATATTTCCAGCCCAGCGGAACAAACTGTCCGAAATGTGCCAGCGCCCAGAGCGCCGGCTCCACATCGTAATGACCCGACCAGGGCGTGCGGGCCAGCATCGGCCCCTGTCCGCCACAGGGCAGCGCCGCATACCAGGATCCGATCAATGGCCAGATCGTTTCGGAGCTGGTGTGAAATTCCAGATGATTTTCGAGGAATTCATGAACCAGAAACTTCGCATGTTTCCATCCGCCCGGCTGGGAATAATCCTCGCTGGCCCAAAGAGGCTTACCGGTTTTTACGGCGTCAGCGACAAATGTTCTGTTAATCGGCCCCCACGTCAGCGGATAATGCGCGCCCAACGCATACACCGCCTTCATCAACGCCGGGTCTTTAAGCATTCTTGCGGCAAGCGACCAGGCATCATTGCCTCCATCATCGGCCGCTACAATTTTGACGCGTTCCAGACCATTGGCATCCAACGTTCGTCGCAGCAGCTTCACATAGGCAACGGAGTATAATTTTTCATTCCATAAGCCACAGTAATTGATCCGCAGATGATAATATTTCCAGGCCCCCTGAATAAATCGGCAGACATATTCCGCATTTTTTTTGGTGTACAGCGTCTGATGGCCCACCCAATAGGGGGCACCCCATTGCAATACCCACAGCTTTATGCGCGGATTAATCTTCTTCGCCTCGCGCATCAGCCACCATTCATAACCACGATGAAAATAGGAGGCTTTCGGATGCGCAAATTGGCCCGGCGTGCGGGCAAAAGAAGGTTCGGATCCATCGGTAGAATCCACATCGCCCCCTATTTCTACTTTGAGTATCTGATAACCGGCACCAAAGTGCGGTCGAAACAAATAATTGAGAACGGCACGGCGTTCCCGCCTCGGATAATCATATAACAATCGACTCGACGCCCCCGCACTTAATCCGCCGATACCCTGAAATGTCCGGCCGGTCAGGTTGCCATTGAGTTGAATTGTGATCGTATGTGCGACAGCAGGCCGCACCACGTCGGCTGCCGCCGCTTTACATGGCGACAATGAAAAAATGGCAACGCAGCCAGTCAGAAGCAGCACCCATCCCCAACTCAAGCAACGGCAAGGCTCTGCTCCGCCGCCAGCGCAATATTCGTTATTCGTCATTATATTGACTCCAGTAGATACTTTCTTTCCCATTGCACTTACCCATTGTGCGACTTTAGGCACCGCCTGCAATAGCGGATCACATGGGTTATATGGATGATATTATGGCGACATGCGGCGAGTCGCGTCGATCGCTCTGATATACGTAAAATGACCGCTTTTAAGAAAGAAACCCGCAATATTCGCGGTTGCACCATCTTTCTCTGATGTATGCCAACTGAAGATCATCCCGCAGCGAGCATTGGTGCCAGCCAACCCAGGCTACGCGATAATTTTCAAATAATATAAAAAAAGCGACTATTTTTGTTAAATTTACGTCTTGTATTGCATTTTTACTGCTGTAGACTCATTTCATACAGTTTCGCGGTTTGACGGCCAATATGTTTGAATGTGACTTTTTATTGTGAGTATATCTATGTTCACAAAGCATAAATCAACGGGATTCACTTTGGTGGAGCTTTTAGTTGTTATCTCCATTATTGCATTGCTTATTTCACTGCTGCTTCCCGCGTTATCACAAGCTAAAAAGGCGGCCATCAGCACGGCTTGTCTATCCAATCTTAAACAGATCGGCACTGCCGATGTAGAATACAAAGACGCATTTCAAGGCGATAGCATTCCGTATAATTGGGATTTCCCGTGGAATTCCGCGGCACAATATGATGGCAGTTGGCCTTGCTTGCTGGCTCCATATTTAACCTCCAAACCCGTGGCGCGTTACCAAAGTTCCGGTTATGAAATTGAACCTGGATCTGTCTTGGCCATCCTGACTTGTCCATCCACCATTACCACCAGCAATATCCCCGGTTCCTGGGGGCCGGGATCCGCGACTTATGGATGGAGAATCTGGAATAATGGCGAAAGCACCGGACCATCCACTGACGGCTGGCTCGGAAGTTATGGGATGAACGGTTGGGTTTATGGTCAGGATAACGGCCAAGGTTTGCATAGCTATATTTTGCAGAATCTTCCGGGTTATTCGGCCGGCCAGGGTCAGGGTGATAGCGCCTATTTCTGGAATCCCGCAGATGAAAATGGTTCGGCCCCCCTTATGGCGGACTGCGCATGGCTGGATGCGTTTCCGCTTTGGACAGATCCGATCCCAAGCAGCGATTCTGGTACCAACATGTCGGATATGCCCCCCACTTTTCAAAGCCCTGCCGGTGCCCCGGGCATGATGGCTCCCTATTATCTGGACAGGCATACAAAGGCTATCAATGTCGTGTTCTGCGATGGCCATGCGGAACATGTAAAGGAAACGGATTTATGGAAACTCCGATGGACAGCGAATTGGGCTAAAAATTGAATCGCTTCATCGGACCAAATTCCATGGTTAAAGAACCGTCACGGTTTGCGTCGGCAATAATTGGCTGATCTGAAGGCCAATATACCTTACAAGTCCTTGCGGCCGAGTGTTTCGGTCGCGGATAGTTTCTGTTTCTGGGCGGGAGCCCAAGAGGAGTTTTTATGAAGTCCCGTAATCTGACGGCAATCGTCGCTTTGTGCGCCGCGGGTGCCCTTGCGGCCGCCGGCGTCGCGAAAGCCGACACGGTGAACAATGTCGGTGCCACGCTGGCTGCACCCGCTGGCGGGCAGGTGGTCATCGCGGGCAACCCAATTGATGGCAACGGCAATTCCAGCGGCGGCAACTTGAATTATTACAATAATGCATGGGCGGGCGAAACGTTTACGACCGGTAACAATGCCGCTGGTTATCAGCTTAATTCCATCGCGGTGTATGACCAATGGGAGCAAAACGCTGGCTGGGCTTCCGGTGTTACCGAAACCATGAATGTTTTTACGCCAGGCGCAGCCAACATGCTTTATACCGGCACAGGAACCGTTGGAACTGCCGGCGGGAACGCAAACTGGATTGTCTACACATTTAGCACACCCGTAACCTTGGCTGCCAACACCCTCTATGCTTATTCCGAAAGCGTAAGCAGCGGATGGAGCGCGTTGGGCCTGACTGTGGGCAATGGTACAAGTTCTGGAACCGGATCTGCTTCCTCGCAATTGGCTACCTTCGCCAGCGGCACCAGCACAGCGCCCACGTATTGGACAGGCGCCAACTGGGGGTCTAATCCTGCAGCAGCCCCCGTCTCTTCCACCAATGACCCAACCGATGTGTTCACCGATAATGCCGAATTTCAGATCGTCGGCACGCCCGTTGTGGCAACGCCCGAACCAGCCGCGCTGGGCCTGCTGGCCGTCGGCGGCTTGGGCTTCCTGCTGCGTAGAAGCCGCAAGCTGGTTTAAGGCGCTTGTACGGCTATACGCATTGGCTTGTTATTGAAAACAGGTGCGGTTTCAAACACCGGCCAAGAGGTTTGCTTGGCCGGTGTTTTTTTTCGAACCCCGGACGGTGTAAATCGCTAATAGCGTAAAGATGACGAGCGACGACGTTTCGCCGCCGTACGATCGCTTGATTTGTGTCAGCGGGAAAAAGTGCCGGGACGGCGGGCACGCCGAATAACCATCACGCGGCTCTGCGTTATAATTGTCGTGTCGCTTTAGCCGAATATATCCGTGACATTTAAGGCATAAGTCTGAACTTTATTTTGCGCTGCGGCCAAAACCAGCGATCCTGCATAATTATTAATTGGTACTGTTCATTGCCGGTGGTTGTCGCTCATGTCACTGGCCGCGGCGATTGCCCACGCACCGGCGACAAAGCTTGGGATTAGCCACACGAACACAAATTCGGCGTGTCCGCGCAGGTAAGTCCAGCCGGCACCGATCGCGACCAGAGCCACGCTGATGAATGTACATTTGTGCATGCTCTCCAACGGAATGCAAAGAACATTTCGGCGTTTCCATTTCATAGCTGACTCCCTTTTTCCGAAAACATGCATCAGGCGGCGGCAGTTGGGTGACAAATGCCGCCGCCGACCATAGTGTGCGTTGCGACACGCCGCATGCATTTTTGACCGCGGTCATCAGCATCGACCTGGTGGATTACGGTTTTCCGATTGAGTATCGCGTCCACATGTAAAACTGCGCCTACCCTGCTTTTTTTGAATTTGGATAACAGGCATGCATGATAGACATGCCGATATTTTCGGCGCGTCAGCAGAACGCTTTTTTTCCGCCGGTTCCCCCAATTGCCTCATTTTCCATGCGTTCGGCAGCCAAGGGCAAAGCTGGTCCGTTGGCATGGGGGGCAAGTTGGCCAGCAGTTGGGTCAGGTGCAACCGAGGGTCCATCTGGTGGCGTCGGCAGGCTGCTGGTCATACTGGCCAAGACGGCGGCGGTCTGGCTCACCCCGCTGCAAGCCGACGAACAGCAGTGAGTTGAGATTTGATCGCAGGGAAGCAATTTGAGGCGGAAGACAGGTTGGTGCATCGCTTTATTTTGAATGCGGCAGTCAGAAGCAACGTTAAAACAACGATGTTCACCCACAACGGTGAAGTTGGTGATTCACGGTTTTTTTGCGTGTGTGGCCAACCGATTGACCATTGAGGTTAGAATAACTGGCGACGGACTGGGCGGATGGCGGTGAAGACATCCACAGCCTGCCAAAGTTATTCCGGAGTTCGGACATGTTTTCACG
>JAJZOA010000062.1 GCA_021852225.1 Planctomycetota bacterium | reverse complement strand
TGTACGACGGCTGGATCGAAACGAACTAATTGACGCGCGGCTTTCGCCGGCCGCAGATGATAAGGGTAATTGGCTTTTCGCGGTCAGGCGTACGACGGGCAAGCCGCTTATTCTTGTCCGTGGGCCAGAGCCGGCGCTTCGCAGCATGGGGGCCGCGGTCGAGCGAATTTTAGAACTGCAAGTTGATTGTATCAATTCCACCATGGCGTCCGGTGCGGCGGCTCCCATGGCGGGCCTTCCCGTGGCTGAAGCGGCGGATTTGTGGGATTATCCGGCCCCGCCACCGGATAAGCGCCTAACTGTGGTCGCCACGGACCGGCTGCTGGTAATGGAACTTAAAAAGATCATGCCGACCAGCGGATGGGCATCGATTCTCATCGGGTTTTCGCTGGTTCCTGTCATCTATTTTCTGAATTATTCGCCGCACGGCAAGTTCCTCATCTGGATGGTTCTACCGATGCTGGTGGCGGCGGCGGGCCTTGGACTGCTGATTCTTGGAGAGTTTCGCACCCTGCTGCTGGTGGCCACACCGGAAGAATTCAGCCTGAAAATCAGGCCTTGGCCGCTTGGCCGCACGCAACGCTGGCCGGCCGAAGAGATTGTCCATTTTACAGTCCAAACGGTCAACGGAGGGCATACACAGCGAACGGAAATGCGAGTGCTGGTGATGACGTTGCGGCGGAGAAAGCCCGTGCGCCTTTTTCGAACGTCCAAACTTACGTTTCACCAGGTGGGCTACATGTCCACCAAGTTGCGGCATTTCTACACAGCCACGGCGGCTGTGCAATCAGGTACCCGAACGCCGACGGCGACTTTGGAAAGTTGAAATTCCGCGCGGCATGGCGCGAATATTTGTGTCGTCACTGCCGTGTGCCTGACTGGTGATATATGGCTTGAATTTCGGTTTATCCGCGGCTTGCGCTGCGCGGCGCGAACAGGGCCTTATTCCTGGTCCGCCCGCAGGCTGGCCAGCACACTGTAGTCTTCAAGCGTGCTGGTATCTCCAACGGACTCTTTACCGGCGGCAATGTCGCGCAACAGCCGACGCATAATTTTGCCCGATCGCGTCTTGGGGAGGCCTTCCGTGAAACGCAATTCATCCGGGCGGGCAATCGCGCCTATTTCTTTCGTGACCCAGGCTTTTAATTCATCCTTAAGCTTGTCATCCGGCGCGCGGCCGGCCTTGAGCGTCACAAACGCGCAAAGCGATTGACCCTTGAGTTCATCGGGCCGGCCCACCACCGCGGCTTCGGCTACGCTGGCATGCGCGACCAAGGCACTTTCCACTTCCATCGTGCCCAGCCGGTGGCCGGCAACATTGACCACATCATCCACGCGGCCCATGACCCAGAAAAAACCTTTTTCATCGCGGCGGGCACCGTCACCGGTGAAATAAAACGGCGGAATGTCCCGCCAATATTGCTGGCGGAACCGCTGGTCGTCGCCATATACACCGCGCAACATGCTGGGCCACGGCTTGCGAATCACCAGATACCCGCCGGTGTTGGCGGGAAGCTCATTGCCCTGACGGTCTACGACGGCCAGGTCCACACCGAAAAACGGGATCGCGCAGCTGCCGGGGGTTGTCGCGGTAATGCCCGGCATGGGGGAACACATGATTGCGCCGGTTTCCGTCTGCCACCAGGTGTCCACGATGGGACATCGCCCGCCGCCAATCACGCGGTGGTACCACATCCAGGCTTCGGGGTTGATCGGTTCGCCGACGGTTCCCAGCAGCCGCAGCGATTTAAGATTGTATTGATTGGGGTATTCGTCGCCCCATTTTACAAAAGCGCGTATGGCCGTGGGGGCGGTATAAAACACGCTGACTTTATACCGTTGAATCAAGTCCCAGAATCGGCCGCAATCAGGATGGTTTGGCGCGCCTTCATACATCACCACGGTGGCCCCGCACGCCAGTGGTCCATACACCATGTAGCTGTGTCCGGTCACCCAGCCGATATCCGCGGTGCACCAGTACACATCATTATCTTTTAAATCGAATATATATTTACATGTCATTGCCGCGCCCAGCAGATAACCGGCCGTGGAATGCACGACTCCCTTGGGCTTGCCGGTGGTGCCGCTGGTGTACAGAATAAAAAGCGGATGTTCACTGTCCAGCGCTGCGGGGGCGGCGTTTTCGTCCGCCCGGGCGACGAAATCGGCGTACCAGATATCGCGTCCCGCTTTCATTTCCACGCTTTGGCCGGTGCGCTTCACCACAATGCAATGCTTCACCGAAGGTGTTTTCAGCAGCGCCGCATCCACATTCTTTTTCAGTTCCACGATTTTGCCCCGGCGGAATCCGCCGTCCGCGGTAATCACGGCCACGGCTTTGGCGTCGTTCACGCGATCCGCCAGCGATTCAGCGGAAAAGCCGCCGAACACCACGGTATGCACCAGTCCCAGCCGTGCGCATGCCAGCATCGCCACGACCGCTTCGGGAATCATGGGCATGTAGATGGCTACGCGGTCGCCTTCTTGAATTCCGGCGGTGGTCATGGCGTTGGCCAGGCGACAGACGTCGCGGTGGAGTTCGCTGTATGTCAGTGCCTTGCGGT
This sequence comes from Planctomycetota bacterium, assembly GCA_021852225.1. The sequence continues at coordinate 707 of JAJZOA010000062.1, read as the reverse complement.
CGCCCGGCTCCCCTTCCCATAGCAGAGCGGTCTTGGAGCCTTTTCCCGCCGCAATATGCCGATCCAGGCAATTGGCCGAGATATTCATTTTTCCGCCGATGAACCAGCGGGCGAAAGGGGGGTTGCTCCAATCAAGCACACGATCAAACGGTTTTGCCCAAAGCAACGCGTTTGCCTGCGTTTTCCAGAATGTCTCCGGATCATCAATTGATTGGCGATACAGCAGGTCAAATTCGGCCTGTGTTTTAATTGTTGCCTGTGCAGTAAATTCCGGTGCGGGCGGGAAGGAACGCTGTTCCTGAAGTGTGGATTCGATGCCGCCGGTGGTGCTCATAAAAACTCCTGCCGAAGCCTGTTAATTCGCTTTAACGCCAGTTGACCAGTACATTTTTGAAAAGGCAGTATAACCGCCGTGGTTGCGAACCCGCCAGTACAAAATTGAATGTCCGACGCTCTTATTATTTATAAAAACGATGATATTTGACGTTGTAGCGTATTATTTACGATCTGTTATGTAATTTTATACAGTATAAATAATTCAAAATAAAAATAATAACATTTTGAAACTATTAACAAATTGGTGCGTATGATACCTTGGAAGGTTGAAGTGAATTCCGGCCACCGGCCGGCAGCCTTCGCCAGAGGTTTGGAACAGCTTTTTTATAAAGGAGCTATTTATGTTCTGGCAGAAAACATCGTCTCCATTT
>JAJZOA010000210.1 GCA_021852225.1 Planctomycetota bacterium | reverse complement strand
GATAAAAGACACGCAGGAAAAAGAGGGTTGCTGGTTCGGCCGCTGGGGGGTGAATTACATTTATGGCACCTGGCAGGTGCTAACCGGGTTGCGGTCGGTTGGCGAGCCAATGGACCAGCGCTTTGTAAGGCGTGCGGCGGACTGGCTTCGGTCGTGTCAAAAGCCGGATGGAAGCTGGGGCGAAAGCTGTCAAACCTATGACAACCCGGAACTTAAAGGTCGCGGGCCAAGCACGCCATCGCAAACCGCCTGGGGTGCGATGGGCCTGATGGCGGTGGGGCACAACGACCCGGCGGTGGAACGGGCGATCGCGTGGCTGGTCGGCAATCAAAATGCCGATGGCAACTGGGATGAACTCTGGTTCACGGGTACGGGCTTTCCGCGTGTGTTTTATCTGAAATATCATTTGTATCGCCTTTATTTTCCGTTAATGGCATTGGCGCGGTATCGCCGGCTTCGGCAGTAGTTGGGAGTGGTTCAAGCCGTCGTGCCGATTGCCCAATGCGGCCTGAATCAGGCGGGAAAAATAAAGTGGCGCGGATTTGTGGTACATGTTGCTTTGGCAGACATTTTCTAAAGCGGTTGCCTGGGGAATCGGTCGGCCATAAACTCATCTGGCCGGCGGCCATCGCCGACCGGCGCGCCGCACGATTTGCGCGTGGAACAAATACAGGATGGATCATGGTCCGTCAGCGTCGCATAGTGATTTTTTCCGGTCGTGTTCAGGGCGTGGGGTTCCGTCAGGCGACCGTGGATCTGGCGCGGGGCAGTGACTTGGCCGGTACGGTGCGGAATCTGGGCGATGGCCGGGTGGAGTTGGAAATAGAGGGGGAGCCGGCGGAAATTGACCGTTTGTTAACGGCTTTGGCCGACCACTTTCGAGGGTATATCAGGCAGACTGCGGTGGCGCACGAAGCGGCGACCGGTCTGCAGCCGCCCTTAAGAATTACCTGGTGAAAAGGATTTTTGCGTGAGAAAAGCATCCGTTGTGTATCTGATCACTCTGGCGGCACTTCTGCTGGGCACGCTGTGCGTGTATCTGGTTTACAATAGTCACGTGTCGTCGGCGGAGCATACGGCGGTAATCGCATCAACCGCTGGCAAAAACAACCATGGTGTGGCGATGGCGCACGCCAACAATGTGGCCGGTGCGGCCAATATGTGGCGCATGTGGCTGGTGATTTTTCTGACGGCATCGGGCAGCGTGGGCATTTTCGGGGTCATGGAATTTATCGTGCTGCCGGTTCTTAGTTTAAGCCGGGTTGGAGCGATCACCAGGGTGACCTATTACGAAGGGCTTTTGCAGCCATTTACATTGATTGTCTTTTTTCTGGCCATCGCGGCGGTTCTGATAACAGCATTCGTGCCGTTTAACACGTTCGGCGATGACACCAAAATGTACCGCGATGTGGCGTTGTCCTTCGCGCTTATGTTTGTGCTGGTGATTATGGTATTCGCCACGGGCAAAGTCATTGACGAGGAAATCGAAAACCGCACCATGTTGACTCTGATGAGCAAACCGGTGGCCCGGTGGCAGGTCATATTGGGGAAATATCTTGGCGTGGTCTGTCTGATATTTGCGACGATGTTTGTGTGCATTCTGATAGGCGCAAGTTGTGCGTGGCTGCGGTATTTTTCGGACCAGCGCATCAGTCTGGATGTCGCAAGCCCGATGCAGCGGATGGCGATGTACTGGCACAATGACCGGGCAATTCTGGCCATGATTCCGGCCTTTATCCTTCAGTTTATGGAGCTTTCCACGCTTGCCGCGATCAGCACCGCCATCGCCACACGTTTCAGCCTGGCGCTGAACATGACGGTGATTGTATTGCTTTACATCATTGCGAATCTGACCCGTTATGTTTCGTTGTTGCACATGGGATCGCCCTGGCAGGGGATGGCGGAAAGTGCCAGCTACCTGTTGCCGTATTTAAGCAACTTTGACTTGAATTCCTGCCTGGTGTACAGGAATTTCAGTATGAGCGGCCACTTTGTGCCCAACGCCCCAACCTGGGGTGAAATCTGGGAATTTGTCGGTCTGTCATGTCTTTATGGGTTGTTTTATATTGGTGCGGCGTTGAGCCTTGCCGTGGCAATGTTCCGTAACCGCGAACTGACCTGAAATCGACCATCGCGGAACCAGCGCTGCGGCCGCTTCTGATGCAGCTTTTTCAGAATTAAGACCATGTGCCCAGGCTTATTTACTGATTCCTTTTCCGAAAATTCAATGGATGCCGACGGGCAATCCGGGGTTAACCAGGTCGCCCTGAACCTATGCGAACCCAAATCTGTGGCCGCCGAAAATCGCAATCAGGATTGCCAGGCACTGGAATTGCTAAACCGGTTCGGCCATGACGCGGTCTGCTGGCAGAATCTTTCTCCTGCGGTCAGCCGATGGTTTTCGGCGCAGGGTGATGCAATGGTGGGCTATGTGATTCGTGGGGATTACATGATCGCCGCCGGAATGCCGATTGCGGCTCCTCATCGAATAGCAGGTGTTTGCGGTGAATTTTGCCTTTTCGCCAGGAAGCAGGGTCGGATCGCGTGCTTTTTATGTGCGCAGGGCGAAACCGGTGAAGCGCAAATAGGGAGCGGCTATGCCGGCGTGTGTCTGGGGGCGCAGCCGGTATGGAATCCGCAAAACTGGCTGGCCCGTGCGCCGGGGTTTGTCGGCCTGCGAAGGCAAATTCGCCGGGCGCAGGCTAAAGGTGTAGATATTCATGCGATGCAGCCAGAGGCGGCCGCTTATAGCCCGGAAATAAACGACTGCCTGCGGGCATGGCTTCGCGGGCGCTGGTATGGCATGACATTTCTGGCCGAGCCGCGCGTCCTTGCTCAGCAATTGCCCGGGCGAGTGGTGATGGCGGTGGGTATGCGCGGTGGGCGGCAGGTGCTGGCCTATGGGGTGGCATCTCCCGTTCCGGCGCGGCGCGGGTACCACATTGAACATATCGCCCGCCGGCGAGGTGCGCCCAATGGGACAACAGAATTACTGATTCATCAATTAATGCTGGAACTGGCCCGGCGCGGCGGCGTTTATGCGACTCTTGGGCTTGTGGCGCTTAGTCGCCGTTGCCCGGACGCATGGGACAAAAATCCTCGTTGGTTCAAGGCCGCCGGTGACGCGGCGCTGCGGTTCGGTCAGTCAATCTATCGCTTTTCCGCGTTGGAGCGGTTTCGGTCTGGTCTGCACCGAAGCGGCCATGCCGCGCTTCAGCAGAACCGGCTTGCGGGTTTTACCCACTTCAAAAAGCAGATTAAAGTTCTGCATGTTGCGGGCG
>JAJZOA010000283.1 GCA_021852225.1 Planctomycetota bacterium | reverse complement strand
GCCGATAGCGGTTCCTTCGGTCATTTCCACCTCGCTGGCCGAGGACTTACGCACGCCGGAGAGGCTGGGACTTTCGACGATCGGCCGGGAGTATTCCCACGGCACGAGGCCGAGCGCCTTGGAGACGATCTCCTGTTGTTCCACCACGTGGCGCTCATGGGAACCGGCCGCCGGGCTGGCGGAAGGCTTGCGGCCCAGGTACAGCAATTTTTGCATACCGGGCCAATAGTAGTGCATTTTGGCTCCGATAAAGGGATAAACGCCGTTGTTACGCGGTTCTTCCTGCACCCAGATAATTTCCACACCGCGTGGATAGCCACGGGCGATTTCGGTGAGGCGGTCGGAATGGAACGGGTAAATTTGTTCCAGGCGAAGGATGGCAATGTCGGTGATGTTGTGTTTGGTGCGTTCGGCAAGGAGTTCATAGTAAATTTTGCCGCTGCACAAGAGGACGCGGCGCACGCGTTGGCGATCCAGTGGCGTTACTTCGTCGATAATTTCCTGGAAGCCGCCGTGGGCGAAATCATCCAGTGTGGAAACCGCCAGTTTGTGGCGCAGCAAGGACTTGGGAGCCATGATAATTAACGGCTTGCGGAAGCTGCGGTGCATTTGGCGGCGCAGCAGGTGGAAATACTGGGCGGGTGTGGTGGGATTGCAGACCTGGATATTGTCTTCCGCGGCGAGTTGCAAAAACCGTTCCAGCCGGGCGTGAGAATGTTCCGGCCCGGCTCCTTCATAGCCGTGGGGCAGAATCATGACCAGTCCATTGTACTTGCCCCATTTGGTTTCAGCGCTGGCGACGTATTGATCAATAATCGGCTGGCACATGTTCACGAAGTCGCCGAACTGGGCTTCCCACATGACCAGGGCGTGCGGATCCGCGGAGGCAAAACCATATTCAAAGCCGACTACGGCGAGTTCCGAGAGCATGGTATTGATGAGGGTGAAACGGGACTTCCCTTCGGCATAGACGGCCAGCGGTACGTAGGGCCGCCCGGTTTGGACATCGTAAAGGCCGGCATTGCGATGGCCGAAGGTGCCGCGGCATACATCCTGCCCGGTCAGGCGAACCCAGGTGCCTTCATCAAGCAAGCTGCCGATGGAGAGCATTTCTCCGCAACCCCAGTCAATATCCGCGCCTTTTTTTACAGTTTCCAGACGGTGCTTGTACATTTGCGCCACCCGCGGGTGCAGGTTAAAGCCTTCGGGCATGCGGCAGAGGGTCTCGGCCATGGCTACCAGACGGGCTTTGTCTACGCCGGTGTCGGCACACCAATCTTTGATTTGTCGGGGTGCTTTGAGCAAGTCCTTCCAGGGGCCATGGGGCGGCGGCGGCAAATCGGCGGGCTTAAAAGTTTGGGCGTATTCCTGGGCTTTTTCGAGGCGCTCTCGTACATCGGCGGCAACAGCATCGAGTTCGGATTGGGTGATCTGGCCGGCTTCCAAGAGGCGCTGGGAATAAATTTGTCGCGTTGTGGGATGCTTTTCAATTTGATGATACATCACCGGCTGGGTGATGGTGGGATCGTCAATTTCGTTATGGCCGCGGCGGCGGTAGCAAACCATATCGATAATGGCATCGGCTTTAAATCGCTGGCGGAACGCGATGGCCAGGCGCGCGGCGTGCACCACCGCCTCCGGGTCGTCGCCATTGACGTGAAAGACCGGTGCTTGGATGGCTCTGGCGACATCGCTGGGGTAACGGGTGAATCGGGCATCGTGCGGGTCGGTGGTAAAGCCGATCTGGTTGTTGATGATAATATGAATTGTTCCGCCGGTGCGATAGGCTTCCAATTCCGAAAGGTACAGGGTTTCGGCGACAATGCCCTGACCGGTAAAGGCCGCGTCACCGTGAATGAGGATGGGGACTACGCGCTGGCGGGTGGCATCCCCCTTGCGGTTTTGCTTGGCCCGGGTAATGCCCTCCACCACAGGATCGACAATTTCCAGATGGCTGGGATTGGCGGAGAGAGACAGATGTACCTGTTTGCCGGCCTGTGTTTGAAGATCGCACGCATAGCCGAGATGATATTTCACGTCGCCGTCGCCGGTAAATTTCTGGGGCCGGTCCAGGACTTCGGCCATAATCATTTCATATGGTTTTCGCATAATGTGGGCCAGGATGTTCAGCCGGCCGCGATGGGCCATGCCGATAATGGATTCATCCATGCCCAGCAGCGCCCCTTGTTCGATGAGTTCATCCATCATGGGAATAACAGCTTCAGCTCCCTCCACTGAAAAACGCTTGGTGGTGGGGTGGCGGCGCTGCAAAAACTGTTCAAACTCTTCGGCGGCGATGAGGCGGGATACGATTTTCTTGCGATCTTCTACGGAAAGTTGGGGTTGATTCAGGCAGGGCTCCATCAATTCCCGCAGAAAGGTAAGCTGCGATTGATCGCGGATGTCCATGAATTCCACGGCAAAAGTGGAGCAATAGGTTTGACGCAACATCGAAATTAATTGTCGCAGAGGTACCATGCCGGTGTTTCCGCCGAGGCCATCGGCCTTCACCAGGCGGTCTAGATCGGCGTCGGAAAGGTCGAATTCGTCAAGTGCCAGCAGGGAATGTTCGGATTGGTTATGACCCAGAGGGTCTAAATTGGCAATCAGGTGTCCAAGTTCCCGATAGCTGTGTATCAATTCCGATATTTGCAAATCTGGGGAGACAGACGCGCCAGCGGTGGCATCGGCGTGGTGCGAGGGCGAAGGGGTCTGGGCGTGCGGAGTTGGGGGGCGATCCGCGGCCAAGTCAAAACCACGGAAGAACCACTGCCATTGGCGGTTGACAGATTCTGGATTTTGTTTCCACTGTTCGTACAGGCCGAGAAGAAATTCGCTGCTTAGGCCATTGATTCCGTCAGGCAGTTGATCAACTGATTCCAGGGTACTCACCTCGAAACTCCAACTTCAGACACACAACAACACCTCGCCGGCCGACCACACTCAACCCAATCGTACGCACCACGGATTGAATAAGTCCAGCTTACCATATTTTGGCGGTTTACCAATGCCCGGTTCAATAATTTTAATTTACGAACAATTTATTCGCACCTAATTGTTTTTCATGGCACTTCTGTAAAAAGCGCCTTATCTCCCTCCATCGGTTATTTGGCCGCAAAAACATTATCGGAATTGGGGAAGCGGGGGCGGCGCTGCGCCGGAATGGGGGGAACCGAGCGTTCAGCTTTCAGCGCTGAGCCAACGGGTGACCGAGGCGGTCCATCGCGATGGCGATTGGGATCAACGCCTTACAACGATTGCGCAGATTGGACGATGACGGTTGTTTACCATCCCGGCATGGTACCTCT
>JAJZOA010000030.1 GCA_021852225.1 Planctomycetota bacterium | reverse complement strand
ACGATGCCGGTTGCGGGCGGCACCACGCGGAAATTGTTGAAGGCCTGCTGTCCCCATTTGAGGAACTGGTACCGTTCCTGGTTGCGCTCAAATTCATGCTCGCTGTTAATTTGCAGCGCCATGCCGCTGGCAAACGCATCCACCTGCACGCTGTGGTCAATCACCAGATCGCAGGGAACCAGGGGATTGACCTTTTTCGGATCGCCACCCATTCGGACCATGGCGGCGCGCATGGCGGCAAGGTCTACCATCGCCGGCACGCCGGTAAAATCCTGCAAAACCACGCGGCCCGGCATAAAGGGAATTTCCACCGCGCCGGTTTTGCGGGCGTCGTAGCGGGCTACGGCCTGGACATCTTCCCTGGTCACCAGTTCGCCATCGCAATGGCGCAGGCAGGCTTCCAGAAGTACTTTCATACTGTAGGGAAGTTCATCAACAGCGCCAAATTGCGACAGAGCGTCCAGACGATAGATCGTCTTTTTTCCGGATGGCGTATCTATTTCCGCGCGAGCGCCAAACAGATCAGGGGCTGGTTTGCTGGTCATGGGATTCCTTTTTGTTTCCGGCAAGATATTTCAGCGGCTTGACAGGCAAGACCACCGACTCTTTCACGGGCCTTATTTTAGCTATTGCGGGCCGGATGAAAAGTGCGCCACCGCAATTGATGAAACAAATCTGTCGCCGGGGGACAGGCGAAGGTCAGACGCCGTCGCATTTATTCCCGGTCTTGCCGCCGGACCGGCTTTTGGGTAGCATTCCGCGGACCGGCGGAAATGCGAGACTTTACAATGCGTGACGTTATGTTTTCCAGGCGTACGGTTTTGTCCTGTGCGGCCATGACGGCTGGCGCGATGGCAACTGGCTTGACCGGGTGCTCCGCGGGCACTGGCGGGCACGGTGCCATGGTTGAAGCATCTGCCGCAATGAAAGGCCCGGAATTCTGGCAATTCGCGCCTACACCGCCGATGGGGTGGAATTCGTATGATGCCTACGGCGCGACGGTAACTGAAGCACAATATCTTGCCAACGCGGAATACCAGCGCGCGAATCTTCTGCCCATGGGCTGGAAATACTGCATCATTGATTATTTATGGTTTGATCCGTGGCAGGCGACGGCGCATGTGAAAAAGAATGACCCCCTGCAGATAGACGCCTTCGGGCGTCCGCAACCGGCGCTAAACAAATTTCCGTCAGCAGGTCATGGCCGTGGTTTTGCCCCGCTGAGTAAAAGAATTCACGCGATGGGCCTGAAATTCGGCTTTCATATTATGCGAGGCATTCCACGCCGTGCGGTGGAAATGAATACGCCGATCTGGAATTCCCCTTTTCACGCCCGCGATGCCGCCAACACAAAGGACACCTGCACCTGGAATGGGGATATGTACGGCGTTCGCGGCGATACGGCGGCCGGCCGCGCATGGTACAACTCTCTTTTTCAGCAATACGCGCGGGATTGGGAGATTGATTTTATAAAAGTGGACGATCTTTCACAACCGTATCACATCTATGAAATAGAGGCGATTCGCGACTCGATCGACTTAACCGGCCGCGCCATAGTGTTCAGCACGTCACCAGGGCGAACGCCTTTGGCCAAAGGCGCGAACATAAGCCATGAGGCGAATATGTGGCGCATCAGCAACGATTTCTGGGACAACTGGGCAAGTTTGAACCGGCATTTTGACCTGGTGGCCGCCTGGCACGGCTTCGGCGGCCCGGGCCACTGGCCCGATGCGGATATGCTTCCGCTGGGAAGGCTTTCTGTAGGCAATACCAGTGTGGGCCAACAGCGCGAGAGTTATTTAACGCGCGCCGAACAACGGACGGTGATGAATTTATGGTCCATGGCACCCTCGCCGCTGGTGATGGGTGGAGAATTAATCAGTCTGGACCAATGGACTCATGGGCTGCTGACCAATCCCGAAATAATTGCAATTAACCAGGACATTCGTGGGGCGCAGGCATCGCGCTTAGCGCGGCATGGCCCGCTGGAAATCTGGACGCGGCCACTGCATGATAACTCGGTGGTTATTGCCGCATTTAACCGCGGCGAACATCATGACAAAGCAGCGGTCGATTTTGATTCACTGGGATTAACACCACAACAACTGGTGCGCGATCCGTGGAAACGCAAAACCATGGGCATCGTAAAGACCGGCCTGAAGGTGGAACTTGCACCGCATGCATCGCGCCTGCTTCGCGTCTGGCCGGCTTAACCCCCGCGCCGCGTTCAGCCGATGGCCCGACGTCGGCGTAACAGAAACAGAGCGCCACCGGAACCCAACAGAAGCCCAAGGCTGGCGGGTTCAGGCGTTGCGACGGAATAATTCACGCCGGAAACAGTCTGCGTTTGTGAGTTCGTGCCAGTGACACTGGTAAAATCCAGATTTGCCTGCGAACCGATTTCCGAACCCAGATTGATGTTGTAATGAAAAACCACCGGCCCGCTGCCGGTAAAAGAAATCGTTTCTGTCAGCATATCGCTGGAACTGTTATAGCTGAGGTTAATTCCGGCGATACTGCCCAGATAAAAAAATGAGTTGGTAAAAGTGTAGTAACCAGCGCTGCTGCCGGTATTGCCGGGCGGCAGACTGAAGGTGCCACCGCCGCTGGACCCGGTTCCGCCGGTGGAAGTCTTTTTGACATAACTGGGCGGATCAGTGATGCCGTTGGTGAACGGATTGACAATAAAATTAAGCGTGCCATTCTGACCAGCAAGTGAAAATTCCGTTTCAGCGCCTGCGGTATTCGCCTGCGATGTGTTGGCCGATATATTGTAATTGAATCCCAGGCTGAAATTGCTGTCGGTGGCAATCGTGTCATTGGATTGGAAAACATTCAACTGATGGGCGCCATCGGTCACATTAAACGAAGCACCGGACGATCCGAACCCGGTTGCACCCGCTGAATTTCCGCCAACGGAACCACTGCTTAACGTAAACCCGCCAAGATCGGTTGGCGTGGCATTTGCGGTAGCGGCACCCAGAAGGCAAACGCCTAAAAAACCGGTGGCCCCGGCAAGATATCCGCGTAATAACAGTTTCATCGCCGCTTCCTCTCTTGGCAGGACAAAAACAGGTCCGGCGCGTAAATTGGCACGCGGGCCGACAAAAGCATTTTTCCGTTCATTCTCCAGCTAGAAATTTATCGTTTCAGGAGCAACGTGTCAACGTTTTATTGAGCGTAATTCGTAAAGAGCGGCGTTCAAACACGATTATTCAGAAATGTGAAAATTACACCGGTGGGCGGAAAACCGCGACGCAACCAATCCGCGGGGGACAGGGTCTAATTTATTCAGACACGAATATTTTTTGTGGCGGCACGCCCGTTCCCTGAAATAAATGGGCGGAAGCGAAGGCTTGTGCGAATCTTTTCAGTAAGCCGGCTCCAGGCAAGCCCGCGGGGCCGGGATTTCGGTATGGCGGCGGCCCAAGTGGCTACGATCAGCAGATTGGTCGAAGTTTGCGGCCCAGAAGCACAAGACCGGCGGCACCGCCAAGGAGCATAAGCAACGAAGCTGGCTCGGGTGTGGGAACGACAATATTCGTGGTGCCCTGATTGCGCGAATAGCTTGTACCCTGAACAGGATAAAGGAAATGTGCATAGCTGTAGATGATATTGGGCGATCCGGAAATCGGCTCAGGTGAGGTAAAATAGGTGGGCGACGGGGTACCAATATCAAACGATTCAGCGACATAAACCTGGTCCTTGCCAACCTGCGTTAACACGCCGCCGGACACGGGGATGGTGATGGATTTGCCGCCCGGCTGGAGATTGGCAACAAAGATATCGGTACGGGCATCGCGCACGTTAAGATCAAACGGGCTGATCTGTCCGCCGGTGGCTTGCGAATAGGCGCTGGCACCGAAGCCGGAGTACTGGGTGGCAGCCCCGCCACTCTGGCCCCAGAAGTTTTTGTTATCCGAACCGGAATTGACCAGGCTGGCATGGCCGGTGACGGTGGTGCTGATGACGGTAGTAGTGGCCGAGGCGACCGATGCCATTCCGCTTAAAACCAGAATTCCGGCGGTAGCCAGTGAAAAGGCGGATGGTGAATTTCCAAAGGTCTGATCAATACTCATGGAACCGACTCCTGCAATATCTAACCCAAATGTGACTGGCGGCCTGACAACGTCAGGTGCCTGAGCGGATCACGACCTGTTTAAAAGTTCCGAAAAACAGAACCGGGTCGTTCTCCGCCGATTTGGAAGGAGGCAGTTCAAATACCTGCCGGTCAAATACGTGAATGTAACCGAATGGCTCGACCTGTCTCTACCCTTACAAACCTGCGAAAGGAACCTTTTGGAGTTCCTTCCAAAACAACTCTAGTCAGAAAGGCATGGGTTGTCAAAGAAAAATCTGTAAAATTTCCGCAGAAACGGATATTCGGACCTTCCATCCTTACGAACGATGAAATTGGCTTGCATTTATCGGTTCCTGGCCAAGTACGGCCAATCCACCATACGGCGCTGTCCAAATGCGGGTACCGCCCTGCAAAGGCCGGTCCGCTAATATCTTTGGGTCCGGAACAACCTGCATGACAGCATCCACGGCAACGAATAAAATACTCGGATAGGAAGTCAGGGTTGCAGGTAAAGCATGAGGCGCCGGGACAACGCACAGCGAATAAAATTTTCCAAGAATCGGTCGAAGGCTTGACCATTCCGGTGCTACAGGCGATATTCACGCAATGAAAGATGTCGGTGCGGAGCTGATTCAGACTTTGGACTCCGCCCGGCGATACCCCGAAACATAAATTCGGGCATCGCGACATCGGGAGATTTGAGCTACACAGGAGGGTTGCTGAACAGAAGCGGTCTATTCAGCAAAGGGCATTGGATTACACATTGACACCCGCTCGTCAGCGGGTCGTCGTATGAACTGTTGTTCGTGTTGGCTGGCTACGGAGGCATGTGGCTATGGCAGTTGTAAGACAGGGGCGAAATTCCCCACCCTACGCGTTGATCACGTTTGTGTTTCTATGGGTACTGGCGATGGCCGGCCTGGTGATTTTCTACATCGCCTGGGGTAAGGCGAATCAGGCCACGCTGCAAACCAAACAGCAGTTGGCCCAGATCGCCTCGTTCCGCGATCAGCAGAATCCAACCATTCGCGACATGCTGGCCAACGCGACGGCAACCAAAACCGTTATTCATCAACTGCAGCGAGAAATTGCGGACTTGAAGTTCAGCATTGCCGGTGCCCAACATGCCGGCGCGGTAAAAGTGGCCGCGCTCACGGGTTCCAATGGCGAAATTGCCACCACCCTGGCAACAGCCGGCATGGCGGGGAAAAGCCTCTTGGCGGCCGTGGCCGGGTTGAAAACACAGCTCGACGAAGCCCAAAGCCTGCAGGCACAGTACAAAAAAGCGTGGCGGAATTATCAACATCAGTTCACCGATGCGCAAAACACGTTCCGCAGCAACTCCGATGCGCTGAATCAGAAACTTGCCGCGGCGCGTAAGCGAATAGATTCACTTACCGCAAAACTGGATGCAGCCAAAACGTCGCTGGCCAGTGAAGCGACCACGTTCCAGACGCAAATATCAGGGCAGCAGCAGAAATTTGCCGGCGACCTGCGCAAGCAGTTTGTTGCCAAGCAGCAATACCAGCAGGAGGTAGTTGCCCGCGACCTGACGATTAAAAATCTGCAACATCAGATTCAAGGCCTCCGTGCCCCAACGCAAGGCGCCAACGCGATTCTTTCGCAGGCCGATGGCAAAATCCTGCGGGTTTCCGCTGTGGATAATCTGGCCTATCTGAATATCGGTGCCAACGATCATCTGAGCGTCGGGCAGACTTTCGCCGTCTATTCGCCGCAACTCGGCGTGGGCAGCGGCACCAACAGTGGTGGCAAGGCGTCGATTGTGGTCACAAAAGTCGGACCGTATGCCTCGGTGGCGCGGATTACCCATGTGGCGGCAAATCAGACCCTGTTTCCCGGCGACCTGATCGCCAATCCGGTCTTCAGCAGTGATTTGAATCGTAAATATCACTTTGTGGTATATGGAGATTTTGATCTTAACGGCAATGGCGTGCCGACGGCCCAGGGGCGGCGCCAGATCATCAGCCTGATTAAACAATGGGGTGGCGTGATCGACAAAAAGCTGACCAGCCAGACCGACTTCCTGGTTTTAGGAACGCCCCCGGCCCAACCTTCGCTTAATTTTGGTACCGCCAGCCAGGCACCGGTAAGCACCGCGGTCGCGGGCCTTCAGACTCAGGCCCAAAGCAAGTACGATGCCCTGCAGGCTAAGGCCCAGGGATATTCGGTACCGGTTTTGGATGCCAACCGATTCCTGGCCATGATCGGCTACTACGCCCACCCGCTGGTACACCAATAAGACGGGTGACAGAATAACCGCCACCGGTCGCTGGGTTGAACCGTTTTTGTGGACCGGGCATGGCGGCAATTCTGTGGAATCTTGCCTGGAAAAGGCCGGCGATTCGTGGATATCCACCGGCGGTATAGCTGCCGTTGCAGAAATTTCCATGTGTTAAATGGCGGCGGCACAAAGTGGATCGTCGCCCCGTGAAAATCGTAAATGCCACGGTTTTCTCGAACGCGGTTAACGGCCGGGGCTGGTGAAGGTCGGTGGTGAATGGGGGCGGGATATTTCCCGAATATTGCCGCAAAATTCGCGTCGGGACGATTCCAAATATTGTTTTTTCGCCGCTTGCGATAAAGAATGAAGAACCATAAATATTTATGAATGATCGATTGAATAACCGCCTGGGGAATGCGCGGCTGAACGGGCGAACACTTCTGTGTCCATTTATTACAGCAGGCTACCCCGACCTTGCCCATCTGGTTCCGCTTTTGCTTGGCCTGCAGGAGGCCGGCGCGGGTATGGTGGAACTCGGCTTTCCTTTTTCTGACCCGATCGCCGATGGTCCGGTCATACAGGAAAGCTACCGAATAGCGCTGGAAAGAGGGTCCACCGTTGATAAAATTCTCGCCGAGGTGCGTCATGCACGCGCGGTCGGTTTCCAACTGCCGTTAATGGCGATGGTTAGCTTCAGCATGATGTTTCGGTACGGATCCCCAAGGCTCGCGGCCGCCGCTGCCGATGCGGGTGTGGACGGTTTTATCCTGCCGGATGTCACCTTGGAAGAAGCACCAGCCGTGGTGGAGGAATTGTCTGGCCATGGGCTGGCCAGCAGTCTGCTGATTGCCCCCACCACGGAAGCCCGCCGCAGAAGCGCAATTGCCGCTTTGTGCACCGGCTTTGTGTATTATCTTTCGGTTACCGGAATCACCGGGGAACGCACCAGTCTACCGCCGGATGTGAAAATGAATCTTGCCGACCTTCGGCTTCTCACAGATCGGCCGGTATGTGTGGGCTTTGGAATTTCAACACCTGAACAGGTCCGGAGTTTTCGTGGACTGGTGGATGGCGTGATTGTGGGCAGTGCGTTTATCCGCTGCATCACACGGGAACTCACTGCGGCCACGCCCGATGTGATCAAGGCCACCGGCGGCTTTGCGGCCTCGCTGGCGGCGGCGCTGGCCTGAGCCCTGCGCAAAACAATTTCTGGAATCAGACAAATGACAACAAGAGTGCCCGAGGCAAAACCGATGGATGTGGCGCATTTAATCAAGACCGCGGCACAGCAAACAGATACATATTTAAAGGAATTTTTGCGCGGCCGCGAAGGTGTTCCGCCCGTATTGCTGGAATCTATTGAATACAGTCTGTTCGGACCGGGCAAACGCATTCGGCCTGTTCTGGCCATGCTGACCGCCGAGGCCGTGGGAGGTGTCGCCACCGATGCGCTTCCCGCCGCCGGCGCACTGGAATTGATCCACTGCTTTTCCCTGGTGCATGATGATCTTCCGGCCATGGACAACGACGACCTGCGACGCGGACGCCCCACGAACCACAAGGTCTATGGCGACGCGGTGGCCATTCTTGCCGGGGACGCGATGAATACTCTGGCCTTTGAACTGCTGGCGGAAAAAGTTGCGGATTCCGCGCGAGCCATCCTCCTGGTGACTGAACTTGCCCGCGCCACGGGCCCGACCGGCATGATCGGCGGACAGATTCTGGATACCTGCCACCCGCGGGAAAAGACTTCAACGACAACAGAAACGGCACTGGAAAAATTGCAGCGCATTCACCGGATGAAAACCGGTGCCCTGATTAACGCGGCCTGCCGAATGGGCGCAATCTGCGGCGGCGCGGATGCAGCCCGCATTGGCCAGATTGATACTCTTGGCCACGCCATCGGCCTGGCATTTCAGATTGTCGATGACCTGCTGGATGTCACCGCGTCCGATGCGCAGCTTGGCAAACGCACCGGCAAGGATGCCGCGATCGGCAAATTGACCTATCCGAGTCTGCTGGGCCTGGATGAGACGCGCCGCCATTTGTCGCGGCAGCAGGAAATATCCAGAAAAATTCTGCGGGAACTCGGACCGGCCGCCCAGCGTCTGGCCGCAGTTGTCGAAATGCTGGCTGGCCGCGAAAGCTGACACCTCTGCGACCGATCCGCGGGCTTTTAACCGCACGCGAGCCTTGCGAAGCAACGCTTGCACGGTGCTGGTTCTGGCCGCCGGACATCAGCTCGCTTGCGCTTTATTCCGCTTGTGCTGTTGAAATTTCATGGTACAAATAACACCCTGATTCAAAGCTGCGGGAATTTGAAAGGCGGTTGCAATGAGTGGTTCCACATTCTTTGAGAGTTTCGCAAAACTGGCGGATGCGGACACAACGGCTAAGCCGCAGGGCGGGGCAAATCGACGTGATCTAATGAAGCTTGGCGCGCTGGCCGCGGCGGCGGCGGCGGCAAGCGGGGCCGCCGGCTGCTCGACCAGCCACGTGACAGCGCTGCCGCTGTCTCCTGTTGCCGATGCCGAACAACCGGGGCGAGTGGAAGTGGATCTGGACGCAGGCTGGAAATTTCTTAAACAGGGTTTTCCCGGCGCGGAACATCCGCAATTTAATGACCTGTCCTGGTCAACGGTGAATTTACCCCACACCTGGAACGGCCAGGATGGTCAGACCGGAGCGCCTTACTATCGCGGGCCGGCGTGGTATCGGCGCCAGATTGATCTGCCCAAGGCCCACTCCGGTTCTCCACACAAGCAGTTCTTTCTTTATGTGCAGGGGGCCTGCATATTCGCACGCGTTTATTGCAATGGGCAGCTGGCTGGTGAACACACCGGCGCTTTTGGCGGCTTTTGCATCGATCTGACTCCCCACATCAACCGTTCCGGACGCAATGTACTGGCCATTCGTGTGGATAATTCGCCGAACAATGTGGTAGCTCCACTGACCGGCGACTTTAATATGGATGGCGGACTGTACCGGCACGTGCGGCTGCTGGCGATGGATGCTCTTTCCATCAGCCCGCTGGATGACGGCGGCCCGGGCGTATATATCAAACAGGTCCGCGTCACCCGCGATATTGCCGAGTTGGAAATTACCACGCTGGTCCGCAATGCCTCGGACACACACAAAACCGCCGGCGTTGGATTCACCGTTTTAGATGCTCAGGGCAACAGCGTGGCCACCGGTGCCGCAGCGCCCCATGTGCCGGCTGGCAAAACCGTTACCTGCGTGCAGCGGGTGGAATTGAAAAGTCCGCACTTGTGGCACGGGCGGCAGGATCCGTATATCCATCAGGTGCGCGTGGATATTTTTGATGGCCAGCGCCGCACCGACCGAATGCTTCAGCCGCTGGGCCTGCGGTTCTTTCATATTGACCCGGACAAAGGATTTTTCCTGAATGGGGAATCGTATCCGCTTCATGGCGTCTGCCTGCATCAGGATCGTCCGCACAAGGGGCGAGCGGTTTCGGACGCCGACCTGCGCCAAGATATTCGGCTGATACAGGAACTGGGTGCCACATGCGTGCGAATGGCTCATTACCAGCATCCGCAGGCTTCTTATGATGAAGCGGACAAGCTGGGAATAGTCGTCTGGGCGGAAGATGGCCTGGTCAACGGTGTGGCCCACACCGACATTTTTGCGGAGAACCAGAAACGTCAACTCCGGGAACTCATTAAACAGAACTTTAACCATCCATCCATCTGTTTCTGGAGCCTGTACAACGAGCTGGGCAACAGTGGCCCCCACAAACTGGGCGTTCACCTGGTGGCGGAACTCAATGCCGAGGCCAGAAGACTGGACCCCACCAGACCCACCACGGCCGCGGACGATCAATCGCCTTCCAATCCTCTTGGCTATATTACGGATATTGTCGCATTCAACCGCTATCCGGGCTGGTACGGCGGAAAACCTTCAGAGTACCCCTCCATTCTGGATGGCATTCGCAAAGTGGTGGAGGCCAGATCTCCCGGCCGGTGTATCGGCATGAGCGAATATGGCGCCGGTGCGAGTATTTATCAGCATGAAAACCATGTCGTGCAGCCCAATCCGGGGGCGTACTGGCATCCCGAAGAATGGCAATGTATTGTGCATGAACATGCCTGGGCCGCCATGAAGCAGCGCCCCTGGCTTTGGGGGACCTTTCTGTGGGTCATGTTTGATTTTGCCTCCGCCGGTCGCCATGAAGGTGATCATCCCGGAATAAATGACAAAGGTCTTATGACGCATGACCGTAAAACGCGCAAGGACGCATTCTTTTATTACAAAGCCCAGTGGACCAGCGAGCCATTGGTCCACATTACTTCCAAACGTTTCAATTGCCGGCCCGATGCGCATTCAGTGTTCAAGGTTTACGCGAATTGTCAGGCGGTGGAATTGAAGTTAAACGGCAAGTCGCTGGGGGCAAGATCCGGTGTCAATGGCGTGTTCGTCTGGCCGCGGGCGGAATTGACCCGCGGTGCCAATACGGTGGTGGCGATCGGCCGGAAAGCTGATAAAACAGTGCAAGACGCCTGCACGATCGTGTATGATCCCGATGCGCCGAAGCACGCCAATTACCGTTGATGCGAACGGCGCCGGCGAAGCCCGGCACCGGGGCGCAACTCCGGAAATGGCCGCGACCGAGAATATTAACATATAAATGAGTTTATAACTGGCGATATATCACAAGGACAGATTCATGAATTCCCTGAAAAACTGGATGGCCGGAATCGGCCTGGCCGCCGGACTTCTGACCACGGGAAGGGCGTACGCCCTTTCATCTGATTTAAGCGCTCTGCTGCCCTGGGACAGCAATATTAACGTGGAATCCTCCACCTGGGGTCTGCTGGAAAACCAAAGCCACATCCGCAACGATGGTTCCCCGGCCCAAATTGGAATTGTGGATTCTTCAGGCAGGGTACGCCTCGCGGATACAGGCCAATACAGCCCGACAATCGCCTGGGATTCATTGTACATGGCGTTAAATACACACAGTCCCCTGCTGCCGCGGCAGTTAAACGAACAATCCATGTCGTTGGGTATTCCCATCGTTCAGTCGGGACCATGGAGCCTGGGTGCCGTGGTGGGTGCGGGCTATTCGGGGAACAGCCCCTATAACGAAAGTCAGGCGGTATATGGCCTGGCGGATATTACCGCACAATACCAGTTCAATCCGCAGGACAGCCTGGTATTTGGAATAAATTACGATGGCAACCGGTCCGTGCTGCCGGATGTGCCGCTGCCAACGGTGGAATTTCTGCATGAAACGACCAAGTTGACCTGGGGCGTTGGAATCTATGAATATCTCGATTACAGGCCATTTGACCGCCTGAATCTGGAACTGATGTACTTCCCCACCGACGACGGACATGCTGATGTGGATTACCGCCTGCTGCGATGGCTGCATGTTTATGGCCTGTTCGCCAGCCAGTCATGGTCATTTCATGTGGATTATTACAACCACGACCAGCGTCTGTTTTTCAACATGTGCCGGGTCGAAGCGGGCGTGCGGATAATTACCTGTCCGAATTTCTCCTTGAAACTGGGCGGTGGCTACGCGTTTAACCAGGCATTCAGTCAGGGTTATCAGTCCATTAATGAAAATCCGGTCGGGCAAATCGCCAATGCCGCGTATGTTTCTCTGAATGCCAAATTCAAATTCTAACGAAACACCACCGGGCAGAAGACCGCGTTGATCCCCCCCTAAACCATATGGCAGTCACCGGAAAATCGGCGCCACTGATTTCCGGTTGTCTTGTGTGAACGCTTGGCATGACATCCATCGGCTGGCGCGCGAAACATGGGTCTTTCAGGCAGAATCCGGCTGGTGGCCGAAAATAACGGTGTTGCCGGTCACGGGCATGGGGGAACATTTCTCTTTCCTGGCGGCCTTTATTTAGACCAAAGAAAACAGACTAAATGTCGGCACAGTTGCATCCTGCACCCGATGCGTATAAAAGAATGGATTCGCATGACGGCGACTGGCCGCCCATGCGTCACGACCGAGGGTAGCTCAGCGGTTAGAGCAGGGGACTCATAATCTCCGGGTCGTGGGTTCAAATCCCACCCCTCGGATCGGCGGAAATGGCTGTTTGGCACGCGGCCAAAACAGCGGGTCGTGGAAACCCGCGGCTATTGGCGTAAAATTCAGCCGGCGTGGGGATCGCCCCGCGTCCGCGCGTTGATTACGGATGACCCATGACAGATCAAAATTCGTCTATCGCGACACCCGGGGAACTTGAAAACATTGGCGCTGTAGCCGCCGGCTATATTTCCTCTGGTCAAGCGGTGGGCTTGGGCAGCGGCCGAGCGGCCCACGCATTTATCCGAATGCTTGGCCGACGCCTGAAGCTGGATCATCTGAATATTGTGGGTGTGCCGACGAGTGAATCTACAGCGCGGCTGGCCCGCGAATGCGGGATTCCACTTGTCAGTTTGCACAATCAAACCGCACTGGATATTACTGTGGATGGGGCCGATGAGGTGGATCCGAATCTGAATCTGCTGAAGGGTGGAGGCGGCGATCTGTTGCGCGAAAAAGTGGTCGCCTCCATTTCCCGGCGTCTGGTGATTGTGGTCGGACGCGAAAAAATTGTGCCGCGGCTGGGAACGCAATTTCCAGTTTTTCTTGAAATTATTGCCTTCGCCATGCCCACCGTGACGCGCGCCGTCCAGGCCATGGGAGCCACCTGCACGCCACGCCTGCGGCCGGATGGGACGCTGTTCCTGACCGACAATCAGAATCCGCTGCTGCATGCGCGGTTTGCCTGTGAATCACCCTGGTTTGACCGACCACAGGAACTGGATCGGCAGTTGCGGTCCATTCCCGGAATTGTGGAAACCGGCCTGTTTCTTAATTTTGCCACTGATGTTCTGGTTGCGGATTCTGACAACAAATTGCGGCACCTGACTCGTGGAAGCCCGGTTTAGCCATCCATGCCCGCTGGTGGAGGCGGCGCCGACGAATCACGGCGATTCCGGATGTTTTCGACACTCCTCTATATGTTCCAGCGGATAGACGGGTCCGGTTTTGTCGCGCATGCCCGGACATCGCCCGCTGGCCCGAACCCAGGCATCCGGACTTTTCAGATTCATGTCCCAAAATGGCCATGTGCGGCATTGCATCGGCCGCACCGGATAAATTCCACACATGGACTTGCCATCGGCGCGGTTCAGAAAAATGCAGTCATAGCCGGGCTTTTCAGTCAAACTTAATTGATCGCCAATCAACCGCACATACCGGCTTGTGAAAGCCGGCACGGAAAGGTTCAGGAACGCGGCGATGCGTTCAATATCCGCATCGGTCAGCCATACAAATCCGGGGCCGCCGGAACAGCAGTTGCCGCACTGGGTGCATTCGAATCTCAGCCCCGCCTGATACCATGGTCCATCGTCCATTGGGACGGCGACCGGCAGAGAAATTGCGCGTTTCGGATCATTGGTCATTGTGGGTCCTGTTTTTTCACGGCCCTTTGGCCCTCGGCATCTTGAGTTTACAGCAATTCCGCGATTGCTGAAATTGCCGCGCTTAAACTATTCTCAACTTCATGTTACCATAATTCCATGGCTGAAACGCGCGAAAGACCTATGACCAAACGCGGTCGCGAAACACCCTGTATCCGGCAAGTCTCGGTGTTTGTGGAAAACAGGGTGGGAACTCTGGCCGGACTCATGGCCATGTTTCATGATTCAGGCGTGCGCACGTTGGCCCTGACAGTCATTCAAGGATTCGATTGCGCAATTCTGCGATTCATTTTTAATGACACGGACATGGCACTGCGCATCCTGACGCAAAGCGATTACCACTACACAATTTGCGAACTCGTGGCAGTGGAAGTATCGGCCAATTCGCATGGCGATGGCCTGGGCAGTGTATGCCAGGCGCTGCTGAGCGCTGAAATAGACATACATTATGTGTACGCCCTGATCTCCCGTCCTGATCGACGGCCGGGCGTGGTGATTCACGTGGACAACACCGAACTTGCCAGCATGGTGCTGGCAGAAGAGCATTTTACGCTATTGGACGAAGGCGACCTTAAATAGGAATCGTGATCGCGTCATTTTATCCGGATACCTTGACCATCGCCTGGGCGGGCTGTCCTTTGGATGCAAAAATCGGGTAAACTACCGGCCAATATCCGGCCGCGTTCTACCACAACTTTCTGGATTGAACTTCGGAGGCATTATCATGAAGCTCAAAAATCTGATACGCCGCATCATTCCGGTTCTGCCGGCAATGCTGCTGCTGGCATCGCCGACGTTCAGCACGGCCGCGTCGCTTGCCGGCAGAGTTCCGGCGAATCCGCTGATTTATATCGGTTGGGCTGGCGCGCCGCGGCACTGGAACAGCTATCAGAAATCGCGATTCCAGACATTTCTTCAGCACAGCCGGGTAACCGAGCTTTTTACCCGCGATCTGCCCGAAGTTATCCGGGACATCGAACCGGCCCACCCCGAGGCGGCCCGGCAGATTGCCCAGGCACTCGTCACCTCGAATTTATTCTTTACGCATCCCTTTGGGCTTTATATCAGCCATTTCAAGGTGGCTTTCCATGCCGCCAGTCAGCCGCCACTGGGCCTGCATGTGGAACTGTTGATGGACGCCGGAAAGAACCGGGCTGCGGTTCTGACGTTGTTTAAGCAGATTGCCAGCACGTTGAATCAGAGTGGTTCTAACCCGCCGCCGCCGGCGCTCCGACTTGCAGCCGGTCATGTGGGCAATCTGGTTTACATTGCCAACGGTCTTACGTCGAAAATGGCGTCACTGCTGGGGCTCGGAAATTCAGTTACGCTGCCGCGCTCATTTATTTCATCAGCGGCCTATCAAAATGCGCTGGTCCAGACGCAGACCCATCCCGCATTTCTGGCTTATATGGATGTTCATTCAATTGTTCAATTATTTAATGCAGCCCTTGCCGCTGAACCGAGCACAGGCACAGGCGGAAAACGGATTGTTCAGGCGGTGGAAAAATCACTTGGCGTGAACGATTATACGACTTTTGCCATGACCGCCGGGATGCGGGGAAGGCAGTTCATGCAGAGTCTCTACTTAGGCGAAACCAATGCGCATATCGCCACGCAGGCCCAGGCGGATCTGCAGCGGATGCTGCGCCTTGTTCCGAAGTCATGCGATAATTTGGCGGTTTTCCGGCTGGATATTAAAGCCGTCACGGATTTTGTAATTCGTGCGGTTGAACTTTCCGGCCGAGGCGGTCAAATGAGCCACGCCCTGGCGCTGGTGCGGGCCACCACCGGTCTGGACATTCGTCATGATTTTATCAACACCTTCGGTCCCGACTGGCTGGTTTATCAATCCCCCTATCTGCCTCTGGTTGGCAACAACGGGCTGATGGTGGTCAATCGCCTGCGCCATCCCCATCGGCTGGCGCAATCGCTGGTAACGCTTACGCCGCTGCTTCTGGTGGGTGCCAACGCGACCTATCGAAAAAGTCACCCGAACGCTCCTGCGCTGCGACTGCTTCACACTCAGGTTGGCACCGCTGTTATATATTATCTCCAGACTCCCACAATTATGCCCGCCTGGTGTGTGACCGGACATGAATTTTTCTTTTCACCATTTCCGCGCACGATTCAACTGGCGCTCCAACATAAACCAGCGCTGGATTGCATTACCAATTCAGCGCAGTTCAAAAAGGTCATGTCCCGCCTGGGGGCCGATGCCGGCATGGAATCCATCGGTTATTCAGATGATCCGGCCATGGCACCGGCCGGTTACATTGAACTTTTAATGCTTGAAAAGCTCATTCCGCTGTTTACAGGCATCCATCTGCATCCACCGCTGACCGCCATTTTTCCCAAGTTAAACGACCTGGAGAACATTCTCACGCCGTCCGGCAGCGTCAGTTGGCGTGATGTCAGCGGAATTCATTCTCGCGCGATATCGGCGTTTCCCGGCAGCCAATTGTTTACGCCGCAGTCTGTTTCGTCAGTCAATCCGGAAATAGTTGCGCCAATGGCCGTAGCAATTGCGTTACCTGCGATTGCGCGGGCACGCGCTGAAGCCCGGCAGACAACCGCCGCATCCAACGTTCGCCAGATTATTCTGGATTGCACGGAATATTCGAATACGCATCAATCGCGGGTTCCGCAAAACGCCGGCCAGATACTAAAAATGGATAACAACCCGGCACTGTGGATTTACCCCCATTCGGCCACGCATCCGCTGGCCAAAAGCCTGGTAAAATCTCTGTCGCTTGTAAGTTTAAACC
>JAJZOA010000111.1 GCA_021852225.1 Planctomycetota bacterium | reverse complement strand
CGCGATGCGATTTGAAATCGCGTATCGGGATTGCTCGTTGTTCGTTAAACGCAGTGTTTCGTTGTTCGTTGAAGCGAACCGCCCTCGCCCAATCCGCGCGCCCAAATGCCTTCTAACTCCTAACTCCTCAATGCTAAATGCTGGCCCCGTAGGGGCCTAGAAAACATCTTGGACATCTTGGACAACATGAATGAACCCCGCGATTTATAAGGCTTCCATCAACATGTCCAACTTGGACACCTTGCTTCCCTAACTTGGACATCTTGGCCACCTTGAAATCCGCAAGCAAAAGTCTTCCTTATTTTGCCTTCTGCCTTCCGGATTCTGGATTCTAAAACAATGTCGCCGCTAGGCTCCAAACATTTTAAGCGGTGCGCAGGCACCACGTCTCATTAAACCCGTCGCAACGGGTGTCTCATTACTCATTGTTCATTGAGCGCAGCGCCGACTTGGCATCCTTGCCTCGGCAGCCCGAAAAGCTGTTGTTCGTTGTTCGTTGCCCGTTGCCATATTGATCCGTGATCAGTGTTCTTTGATCAGTGAAAAGGACTTCTAGTGGCCCCGTAGCGGCCTCGAAAACGACTTGGCCCCCTTGCTCCGGCATAGTACTGAAAACTGAAAACTACCTGTAACCTGTAACCTAAAACCTCGGCGGCGGCAGCGTATGAACCCATACGCGATCCTCCTCGCTCCGTGCCCACGGCCCCGTTGCCATCCGCCAACCCTAATTGGTAGGCGTCACAGAGCACGAGTGTCGGGGAGGGGTTATGATGTTGTAAGTGGGCGGTGCGATTTTCGTTGCGGGCGCATTGCGTCTGGATTTCGCACGGCTGGCTCGCCGTGTTTCAGGGGCATTATATGGTACAGAAAAGTGTGGCTGAAATTATTATTGAGACGCTCATTGCAGCCGGGGTGAAGCGTATTTATGGCGTGGCGGGGGATTCGCTCAATGGCATTTTGGAGGAGATGGGAAAAGGCAAGGATATACAGTGGATTGGCGTGCGACACGAAGAGACGGCGGCGTTTGCGGCCGGTGCACAGGCGCATATTACCGGCGAACTGGCGGTCTGCGCGGGAAGTTGCGGGCCGGGCAATATGCATCTGATCAACGGTTTATATGACTGTCAGCGCAGTCGGGTGCCGGTGCTGGCCATAGCAGCTCATATTCCAAGTGTGGAAATAGGGAGCAATTATTTTCAGGAAACGCATCCGGATCAGCTTTTCCGTAATTGCAGTCATTACTGTGAACTGGTGTCCCAGCCCGGGCAAATTCCGCGGGTATTGGAAATTGCAATCCAGACGGCGCTGACAAAGCGGGGCGTTTCAGTGGTGGCAATTCCGGGCGACATTGCATTAAAGCAAACCAACTATCGCAAGCCCAGCGCCAGCGTCCGGCAATTGCATCCCACCGTTGAGCCATCGGAGCAGGAAATTCAGCAATTGGCCGCAACATTGAACCAGGCTAAAGCGGTGACAATTCTTGGCGGAGCCGGCTGCGCCGGAGCGCACGGCGAACTAATGCAGGTGGCGGAGAAGCTTAAATCGCCGATTGTCTCGGCCCTGCGCGGTCTGGAACACAATGCTTATGACAATGCTTATGACGGACCCGCTCTGGTGGATGTGGTGGTGAATCGACAGGAACTCTCCCTGCCGCCGTCGATTAAGTGGGATCAGGCAGTAGGATTCAATCTATGGGCGTTGAAGGCGGTCTTAAATGGCCGTGGCGATGAAGTCATCGACTTGGCGGTGTCGAATTTTATACGGTAGCATCACTTGTAAAGTCATGCTGGAAAAGTATGCCATGACGCGGTGCGCAGACTGCCTGCCCGCCGCAGCTTGGCTATTCAAGCGGATACATTTGCGCAGCCGGGCTTGCCCGTTGTTTTTGGCAGGCCTCATCAAGGCCATCTCGCCTATGCGCCGCGGTAGACTTCTACATCCACAGCCGTCGTGTCTTTGAGCGTGTTTTTGACCGTACATTGCTGCGCTGCTCGCTTAATGGCTTCTACGCGGGATTCCGGAAATTCCGCAGGCAACCTTATGTCTACCATCACAGATCCAACCCGCAACGGCCCCTTCACGACTTGAAAATCGAGGTCTATCTCAAATCCTTCATGGGGGAGCTTGGCCGTTTCACAATATTTTGCGATGTGCATGGCCATGCACGCGCCCAGAGAGGCGGTGAAAAGCTCAACCGGTTCCGGGCCGGCATCCGCGCCTCCCAAATTGGCCGGAACATCAAGAACGAGCTTGTGGCCGCGAATATCGGCTCTCACGCGCAGAGCGTTTTCATGTTTAATGGAAATAAGACTCATAAGTACCTCTTAGACTTCCGAAATCGTAATGGCCTGCGGTTCGCACATGGAAACGCAGCTTTGGCAATTGCTGCAATCCGTGGCATTGGCCACGATCACGTGGCCAGCCTCAAGCTTGTAGACCTCATTGGGACATATATTGATACATTCGCCGCAGATGGTGCATTTTTTTTCATCGATAACAATCAGATACATAAAAAACTCCTTTGTTTTCAGAGCACAAGGGCCTTACCCAATAAATCCATGACGCCGACAACCTGGGCATTCATGGCATAATGTTTAAACGCCACCGGAAACTGCGCCTTGCAGATGGCGCAAGGCGTGGCCAGGTGCGTTGCGCCGCTGGTGCGGAAGGCCTCTAATCTCGGTTTGACGCCATTCATCCGGGTTTCCATAAGTTCTTCGGTCAACAGACCGCCGCCGGCACCACAGCAGAATGTTTTTTCCCGGATCGTATTGGCGGGCATTTCGCGAAAATCATTGACTACCGCACGTAAAATTTCCCGCGGTTCCTCCATAAGACCGCCGCCCCGGGCAAGATTGCAGGGATCATGATAGGTAACGACCAAGCCATCGTTGGCGGATTTATTCAGCTTCAGCCGGCCTGCGCGGATAAGCCGCGCCGCAAGCTCACAAATATGTTCCGGGCAGGGTGGCTCCAGAAAATCCAATGGTCCGTTTAGCGTGTTCATAAAAGCCTGTGCCGCACGCCAGGCGTGGCCGCATTCACCCATTACCAGCCGTTTGACGCCGAGTTGCCGGGCGGAATCCACGATACGCAGGTTGATTTTTTTGAGATGCTCATAGTTCAGGAACAAGCCAAAATTTCCCGCTTCACTGGCGTAGGAACTCGTGGTCCAACTGATGCCCGCCGCGTGAAACATCAGGGCATATCCCACCATCGTGTCGGTATTGACAAACAAATCAGCCGACGGTGGTACCAACAGGACTTCAGCACCGGCCTGATTGACCGGAACCTTGATATCCAGCCCGGTTTGCGCCTTGAGTTCCTCTTCGAGAAACTGGCAGCCATCAATCCATGCGGCTTCCGGGATACCGATATTATTGCCAAGCTCATGAGCTTTTTTGATGACCTCGGTGACATATTTTGGCGCCACGCCAATTGACGCCATGATTTCTCGAGCCGCCATGGTTATTTCCGCCGTGTCCACGCCAAACGGACAGAATTCTGCACAACGACGGCACTCCGAGCATTGGTAAAAATAAGTGAACCACTCGTTGAGCACCGTATCGGTAAGTTCTTCACCGGCGGCCAAATGCCCCGAGACCCTTCCGGCGGCGGTAAAATGCCGACGATATACTTTACGCAAAAGTTCCGCACGGGCGACGGGCATGTTCTTCGGATCGCCCGTGCCGAGAAAGAACGGACATTTATCGGCGCAGGCCCCGCAGCGGACGCAAATATCCATGTACAGCGCCAGCGAACGGCGTTGATGCAATAGTTCATCAAATTTACACAACGCCTTCTCCCGCCAGTCCGCGGGAAGTTCCGGTGCCAAGCCCAGCGACACCATCAGCTCTTTTTTTGCGCGATGGGCCTGCACCTTGGCGGCGGCATCAGGATGAAGTTGTGGAATTGTCATTGGCCTTATCCCAGGAATTAACATAACGGTGTTCACGCGGATTATTGCGTTGATTGAGCGTCGGACTCAAAAGGGCAACTCCTCCGATATGCACAAGTTTGCTGAATGGAATATAGATCAGCAACATGCACACAAGAACGATATGGATGGAAAAAACCGGATCGCTCGGCGGGGCCACCGGATGCAGCGCCAGCCAGCCCGCGACGAAGTTCCGGGCTTGCACGATGTCCAGACCACCCATGAATCGCATGGCGTTTCCGGTGGCAAGTATCAGAAGCAGCAGAACCAGCGCGAAATAGTCGCTGAAGGTTGAAATCCATCGCACCCGCGGCAAAATCAGCCGACGGATCAGCAACCATAAAAGCGTCGCAATGGCCAAAATGCCCACCGCGCCGCCGACGATCTGCGCCATATGTTCAAATTGTTTTTCATTGAGTCCCATAGCCGTCTGCGCAAAGTGGGGAATCACCAAGCCGCCAAGATGTCCCAGTAACAGCAGCACGAGCGAAAAATGAAATAGCCACGCCGGAGTCCAAAGCGAACGATCCGCCTTGGCCAAGGCGTGGAATCCGAACAATTCCCCGACCAGACGCCCGATGACTCCTGGGATATGTTTTGGCGCGGGCGTGAGCACAATGTTCAGTGGCACGGGCGTGCGTACCCAGATGTATATACGCCGCCCCATGCCGATAATAAAGATCACGGCAGATACATATAACAGTGCTGGGAGGAATTGTGTGATCATACGTATACGCCCTGAAATGGGGCCTGCGTGCCTTCGGGCTGTGTCGCATGCCGTGCCATTTCTCTATTGATCGCGCGTCGGCTGGCTTATATGCAACCGGTGGGCTTGGGTAATCCGGCGAGCTTGCAGGCCCCTTTAGCCGGCCCGGTTGAGAATAATTCATAAATGCGCTTGAGCGGAAATCCGGTTTGCTTGCAGACCATCCGAATTGGCGGCGCAACATTGAATTTCTGATAGTACTCACGCAGATAGTTGATCACCTTCCAGTGATCATCCGTGAGTGCATCAATGCCTTCGGACTTGGCCAGACCGATGGCCACATCCGGCGTCCATTGCGTGGTATCCTGCATGAAGCCGTCTTCATCGACCTCAAATTGCTTTCCGGCAAGTGTAACAACAGACATAAAAGACTCCGTATCTTGGCTACCATGTAAAGCGCACATTGGCCTTGGCGTACTCCAGGGCACGCGCGTCATAGTTGTCCACAATTTTGAATGAGAGCGGCAAACTGGTGCGTTGATAAAACTTTTCCCAGCCGATGCGGTTGATCCACTCGCCGACGCGCTCGTCCTTCCGGGCGTTGGCCGACCACGCATCAACAATGCTCCGAATCGCGCTGGTAACTTCAGGCCAGTAGGGCGGATTGTTGGGCAAATAGGGAACCACAACTTTGGCCATCGCCGGTCCATCGCCGGTGTTACCGGCTTTACCGCCGACCACAATCGCCACGCCGTCACCGATTGGACTGCCGATCGGTGCCATCGCGGCACACGAAACCGAACAGGCGGGACAATGGATGCAGCGTTTCGGATCAATTTCAATCATGCCCGGACCTTTAGGACGGATGGCACCGACCGGACAAACCGAAATCACCAGCGGCAATTCACAGCCTTTGAGCTTCTCTTCATGGATCGGCGGCAGATCACGATGAACTCCGATAATCGCGATGTCCGCGGTGGAAGATTCACCGCAATTGTTAAGACAACCGGATCCGGAAATTTTCAGCTTGGCGGGCAGACAATCGTGGGTATATTCCTTCATCAGCATTTCCGAAACCGCCTTCATAATCGCCGGCGGGTCGGTGGCCGCGAGATGGCAATGCAGATAACCCGTGCAGCAAACGGTATTGTGCAGTGAGCGATTGGTGCCGCCGACGGGAAAGCCCATTTGGGCCAAACGTGCGATGAGTTGATCAATGCGATTTTCCGGCACGCCGACAAACTCGCAGCTATTGCGCTGAGTCACGCGGAAGTAGCCTTCGCAGAACTCATCGGCGACATCGCAAATAGTCCGCAGCGTTTGCGTGCTGATGCGAGCATTTGGCGGCATTCCGGCACGCACGGTAAAACAGGCCTCTCCTGATTCGGAATCATGCTTGATGACGCCGGGGCGGGGGTGTTCGTGTGTTATCCATTTGCCGTAATTACGTTTTACAATCGGCGGCAAATTGGCTTCCAGCGGTGGTATTCCTATGCCTGGCATAATATAATCCTCAATTGGGGCCTTGAATCGGCTCGGTAGCTGAAACACGTTCGTCTTTGATTTCCTCGGGTTCCCAGTGATAATACAAATTGGTTCGCGGCTGAGCGAAAAGTCGCGGCGACAATGGCACGCCGATTAATCGGAAAAATTCGTTCGGGCCGATGCGTAACAGGAAATCACCCATGCGTTCTTTCTTGCGAGCGTGCTCGTCATAAACTTCGGTAATCTTCTCAATCATGTCGAAGACTTCTTTATAATCCGGCGGCACTGCTTTCATGAACGGCACAACCACTTTGGCCAGCATGGGGCCATATTTACCACGCAATTTGCCGCCCACGAGAATCGCCACTCCCCGGTCCCCTCCGGGCCGCACGCCGGGAATTTTATTAATGCAATACATACATCGCAGGCAACTGTCGCCGTCAATGCTCAATCCGGTTTTGGGATCCCAGTTAAGGCCTCCGCCCGGACACCGGGTACAAACGGTTCCGATATCGCCGCCGTTTTCGACCCACGTTTTAACATTGCTCTGGTCAATGACCGGCAAGTCCCGAAATACGCCACAGACAAAAATATCCGCTTTCTGTCCACCGCGCACGCAATCATTAGGGCATCCGGAGAACTTGCACTTGACCTTATGTGGAAAGCGCGGGTACTGAACATCATCCAAAAATCGCTTATACCACGCCGCACGAAACCCCAGCGTGTCATAAAGCGGCAAGTCGCACTTGGCTGGCCCGATGCACTCTTCGCTGGTACGAAAATCATCGCCGGTCGAACCTACATCAAACCCGAGCTGGACTATTTCATCCACCGCCGGCTTGAGGTTTTCCGTCGGGATACCCAGCATTTCCAGATCGCCGCCGGTGCTCAATAAGTGAAGAAGACCGTAAGCGTACTTGTCTGCGATGTCGCAAAGTTTCCGCATGCCGTCGGTTTTGAAGAAATTTCCGCACGGATCCATGATGCGAACAAAATTCGATCCCTTGGTAATATCAGGTCGGGCGGAAGATCGAACCAGCACGCCCGTAGCCACACCCGGCAGGGAAACATAGCCACCGTAGCCCCATTGCGTTGCGCGTTTTTGCAGTGCCTGTTCATACATCTGAAGGGGATACCGAGTCTTCTTGAGTTCCGCCGCATGGCTGGGCCAGGATCCTTGAGAAATCGCATCCATCATCGGTGTGGGTGAATCGGCGTGTTCCTCATGACCGACCGGCGCGCGCGTCGAGGCGTTTACCTGCACCTTCGGGCCTGCCACATCGGCTTGCTCGGTAGCGCGAAGTTCTTTAAGCCGGCCCGACGCCAGACATGACGGGCAGATTGAGGATTTTTTCAGCAGGTATTCGTAGCGTTTTACTTTGCGTGGAATTTCCGCCAGTTCATTAGCTGTGTATTCCTCCACAACAAATCCGCACTTGGCACAACATAATTGAATTTTTTCCATATCCATTCTCTTTGTGTTAATACATGTGACGATCAACTCCTGCGTGGCTTTTTAAGCTGCTCCCCGATTTACTCCATCACGCCTGACGCATGGTGTTTTGCAATGCCGGGTGGAAGCCACAATCACTCCCAGCCGGCATTCGCGGCGTCACAATTTCAATGTTAGATATCGCAGAGATCTAATAAAATAGGGAAAGTGCTGCATTCGCAATAGGTTCAGTTGCGTAACGATATCTAGGATAAAGTCCTATCCGAAAGAAATGATGATCTACTTATGTGTGACAGGCTCGCTGGTTTAAACATCAAACACGGCGGATGTGCCGGTTTCTGGCGGGTTTTGTGAAAGGTGCTGCAAAACAGCGGTGTGGTCGACTCGCGGTCTTTTGGTTAAGGAGCGTAGCGGGGACGTATTTAGTCCAATTATGTACTGCCACTGTGTGAGGCATGTCATAAGGTGGTATTCATAGGGGGCTTTGATGACCTGCCCATGGCTTCTCATTTATCCGTTCCGTTGACCACCATCCGGCAACCGGCGGCCGGAATCGGTGCCATTGCGTTGCACACCATGTTCCAACGGATCAACGAGCCACAGCTTCCTCCAATGCACATTGGGGTAACTGCGGAATTAATTGTCCATGCACAGACGGGTTGATATGCCTGCAATTCGGTCTCCGGAAAAGGTCCATACTTGACGTTATTCGGAGCGGCTTTTCGCTTCATTATTCTTATTGATGGGCCGATAACGTGGATGGATATCCGGAATTGTTGGTAAGGTTAAACCATTTTGTTTTTCATGTTTTACCGTAAACCAAGCGTGAGTGGCTTGTTTGGTGGTAAAGTAATGCGAAAATAATGACCATGTTTTTTGCGTCAGTGTGTGGGTCGGAATATACTTTCATTGAACTAAGGCGGTCCGACCCTATCAAATTCGACTTGCCATGTCAGACTACGTTGGAGTTTTTTGAGCGGCAGGCGGATGGTGTGTGATTCAACAGGTTTGGGCGTTCAGTTTTTGATGGATTGTACTGGAGTAGGAGTGTCGCAAGCTCTTAGGGTTATGTAGAGAATGTCCACAACAGCGTTGGTGCGTGGAACCGTAGTCCGCCCGGTTCGGCGGGAAATTCGAGAGGCTCCCAAAGGGAGCAGGAGTTTTTCTATGTTTTGCAAATCTTTCCCAATTTCTCGTGGTTCTTCTCTGGTGGCCAAGGCGGCCATCGCCCCGATAGCCATCGGGACACTGGCAATGTTGGGCATGACGGCTGGTGCGGCCTCAGCCAGTAACATCATTTATCAGGACAGTTTCACCGGCAGCGCGACGACCCCGCTGAACGGTGCGGCACCAACTATTGATAACGGCACCAGCACCACATGGACCGCCGATAATTCCGGTAGCAGTTCCGGGTACATTGGATTTGCGGACAGTGGTTACACATCGGAGGGCCTCAACAGTGGAGGCGGTGCTGCTTACCTTAAGTTCTCGCCAGTCACTGGGAACATCTACACCTTGTCGGCGGGTCTCAATCCTATAACAGGGCTCAACCCCGGAACCGGTAATGACTGGCTGTCGATTGGCTTCTTGAAAACCCCCAATACCAGTGGGCGTTTCGATGCTCCAACCAGTGAAGGTGCCTATGCCTGGGGGCTCTTAAGAACAGTAGTTAACAATCCCGTCGTCGGCCAAAACGATGGCACGCTGTTCACGGGCCCCGGAGTCGACACCTATGGGCAAAATTTTAATAATGCCGTCGCCGGAGTTAATACACTGTCATCCGTTCTTAACACCGGAGGTAGTACCTGGACTTGGCAACTCTTCCTTAACGGAGTCGCCGTATCTCCGATCGAGGCATTCCCCACCAATCCAGACATCACCGCGGTTGGCATAGGTAACGATGGAAGCGTTATAAATGGCCAGTTCAGCAACTTCGAGCTTACCTCGTCGCCCGTGCCCGAACCGGCGACGCTGGGGCTGATGGCACTGGGCGGATTGGGCCTGCTGCTGCTGAAACGGCGGAAGACGGTGTGAAGTTGCTGGATAAGACATTCTGGGAGGAGGGGCGATTTTGCCCGCTTCTTTCTTCGCTTAACGTTTGGCAAAAGGAGTTTGTCATGAATACCAACCTGATAAACTGCGAATCGCCGACATGTGCTACTGTCTCTCGTCTCCTGTCTCCTAAATCCTCGCGGCCCGCAGGCCGCAACGGTTTCACCCTCATCGAATTGCTTGATGAAGGCCAGGATTACACTCCAAGCTATGATCTTGCCGCCATCTACAACGGTGGAACGGCGGCTTGGGCCACGGATATGCAAAATCAATATGGCGGTGGTCCGCTGGGACGTTTCAACTACGATCCGGAGCATCAGCCGGCACTGAATCCCCAGTCCGGCGGCGGCACGTTATTGGTTACGGACAACGCCCTTTTCGTCAACCAGACTGGTGCCCAGGGTGCAACCGGGCAACAGATCCCTTGGATTACTGGACCTCTTTCCAATTATGTCGATGAAGGATTGGGTAACGCCCTGCCCGCTGGCGAACATGAAATGTACAACGATGGTTCCGTGCGGTGGGTACCGATGTCCAACATTAAGGTACGCTTCAGTTGGATTAATATGGCCTACCAAGGTTGGTGACTCTTCTGTCCCGTTGTGCCGACGGGACTTGGTGCGGAACTCGCTGGTAATAATCTTGAAACAACTTCCCTGGAGACATGTTCCATATATAACGACTTGATTTGCCGGTGTTCCAGCGGAAATACGGAAAACGCGTTTTGAGAGAAGGCAGAAAAAACCAGCCCCCGAATGCTTCCAAGTAGTTTGAGTGACATGTATATGGATATGGAATTATGATGCGACAATTTATCAATCAAGCCGCTTCTGAGCCGACGGCTCATAGAAGACACTTTCTTCAATCGCTTCTGGCGGCTTCCGCCGCGTGGGCCGTTGCCGATCGATCCGGCGTTGCCATCGGAAAACCGCCTGGTTCCGAACCGATCGTCTCTGCGGTGACCGCCGCCACGGCGTCGCGCACGACATTTCAAACCGGCGCGGAATGGTCGGGCCGAATCAACCTCAATACCGATAGCGTGATGGTGTATGGCATCAACAATCTTCGTTCACGGCTGGTCGATTGGGCCAAACACGGTTATCAAACCGATGCGATGACCGGTGTGGCCTGGGGCACCTGCGCGGATTTTATTGACGGCAAGTGGAACGGCGTGCGCCATGGGGATGATGTTCAACGCAACGCTCAAAATCAGCCTTATGAGCACGGCGGTGTAACCGGCGGCTACCTCTGTCCCACGGAGTCCTACGATTTGTTTTTTACGCAGGTCGTGAAGAAAATGGCCCATGCCGGAGCACGGGCCATTTACCTCGAAGAGCCTGAATTCTGGGCCGGTGCGGGTTGGGAAAAAGGCTTTCGCAGGCAGTGGAAAAATTATTATCACGAAAACTGGATCGCTCCTGACAGTTCCGTTGACGCCCAATGGCGCGCGTCCAAGCTTAAGTATTTTCTTTTTCGACGGCTGCTGAAAACCGTGGGAAGCGCTCTGCGCGGGTACGGGGCGCGGCATGGCCGAAACAACCCGTTTTATGTGGCCACGCACTCCCTGCTCAATTATGCCAGTTGGAGGATCGTCAGTCCCGAGTCATCGCTGATAGAAGTACCCTGCGATGGCTACATCGCCCAAGTTTGGACCGGCACGGCCCGCGTTCCCAATGTTTACCGCGGGCGGCTGCTGTCGCGCCCGTTCGAGACTGCATTTCTCGAATTTGGCGTATTCCGGAATTTCATCCGCGGCCCCGGCCGCAATCGCTTAATGTGGTTTCTCGCGGATCCCGCTTCGGATAATCCCCATCATACCTGGGAGGATTACCGCACCCACTGGCAGGATGTGCTGACCGCCTCGCTGTTTTATCCGGAAGTGGCGCGGTATGAGGTCATGCCGTGGCCGGAGCGGGTGTTTCAGGGTACGCGCCACATTGTGTCCAACAAGTTGTTGAAGAAGGCAAACGCTTCTGATGTTCACTCGACCGATCCACAGCATATTGGCTCTCAATTCTTTAAATCTCATGCCGTCGGCATTCCAGCCGATTACGCCACCGAACTTCAGTCGGCCATGGCGGCATTGCCCGGTATGCATCAGCCGCCCGATGCGATTCGCTGGCTGGCCCGCGGCACAACCGGCATCGGCGTGCTGGTTTCCGACACCATGCTTTTTCAACGCGCGGCCCCCACCCCGTCCGACCCTTACTTGGGGTCGTTCTATGGCTTGGCCATGCCCCTGCTTAAACGGGGAATGCCGGTGGAAAGCGTACAGATTGAATATGCAGCCTCCCACGGCTTTTTGGATCGTTATCGCATACTCATATTGACCTACGAAGGCCAGAAACCGCCGGTTTCGGAATTTCATACTACACTAACGGCATGGGTGAAGCGGGGCGGAGTTTTGGTGGTGATGGATAATGACAATGATCCATACAATGCCGTACACGAATGGTGGAACACCGCGCCGATGCGCTATGCCACTCCACGCGATCACTTGTTTGAATTATTGGACGTGCCGGTAAGCAAATCCGGTGCATCAGTCGTTGGCAACGGTTTTGTGATTTATCAACCCCTGTCGCCGGCGGCACTGAGTTATCAAAAAAACGGCGACGAGGCAGTTTGTGACCAGATGCGGTTGGCCTGTAAATTGGCATTGTTGCCGTGGAAAGAATCTTCATCGCTGGTACTACGGCGCGGACCATACATCATAACGTCCGGGCTAACGGAGTTAAAGCCCGGTACCCGGCCAACGACGCTGCATGGCCGGTTTATTCCGTTGTTCAATGCTCGGCTGCCGCTGGTTACAAGTTATACGGTTGCACTTGGCACCAGGAATGTGCTGGTCGATCTCGACGCGCTGCCGCAGGGCAGCGAGGGTGTCGTAGCCGCCGCCTGCCGCATAGACGGGCAAAAGGTGACCAGTTCCCACATCACCTTTCTGGCCGATGGCATCGAGGATACGCAGGCCGTGGTCTGCGTAACGATGGTCCGTGTCCCCCGTGCGGTATGGGTGGCGGGCAAACCGTTGCCTGCCGCCGCATGGGATTACGCCGATGGTTTGCTGCGCATTTGCTTTGCCAATTCCGTAACGGCACTCACCGTTGATATTCACCGCTCGTAGCTGATCGATTGTCAATCACGATGTCATTCACCTTAGCGACATTTTCCGGAACTGACCGTAAATGCAAATAAAAAGGGTACAGCCTAATGCTGAAGCTTCATCGCATGGTGTGGAGGCGCATTATATCGCTGCGGGTTGGGCATTCGGCACTGTTGCAGCACCGGGAAGGTGTTCGACTGCGGGCGGGTATTTCAGGATAAGACGAAGAAGCACCGCAGTCGCAGACCGCACCGTGGCCGCTGGGTTGCCAACCTCGCACAACACGCGGTCGATCACCTGCACATCACAAAAACACTCACAGCAAAAACCGGGCCGGACACTATTGGATGATACCCGTTCGCCAACCGCGGGTACGGTGACTTTTTTTAAATTTTGTAAAATCACTTGACACGGCCTTGAATCGGGTTACACTCCTAATCATAGTGATTCGGAATATTTTCTCCCAAATCGATTCCGAATCGCTTGGAGAATCATTGCGGCCTGGTTGAGAGAAATAATTACTAACCATCGGTCGCATCCTGCCTGTCTATTTGCAGACAGGCGGCGAAAGTGATCACTCTGCCCGGATTGGCTTGTCTATTGGTCGGTAGGCCGGGGGGGATGTGTGTTCTTGGAGTTCTGGACGCTGCCGGACAAGGAGGTGCATGAGATAGAAAAGCCGTCCCGGAACGCCGGGGAAGGGGCCGCCTGTGTAGGCTGGCTCCGAAGCAGTCTAAACAATGCCCACAACCCATGTCCCGATATCCACAGTCCCGGTACGCCGGGACGTTATCTGGGATGTTCGTGTGTGGGTCCGCAGCCTGCCCGGTTTGGCAGGAAATTCGAGAGGCTCCCACAGGGAGCAGGAGTTTTTTATGTTTCCCAAACGTTTATCAATTTCTCATGTTTCTCACGGTTCCTCACTGGCGGCGCGAGCCGTAATCGCCGGTGCCGCACTGGCGGTGGCCGCAGGCCCCGGGCTGTTTGCTGCCGCGACCGCACGGGCCAATACGACGATTTACCAAGATAGCTTTAATCGCACGGGCGGGTTAAACGGTTCGGCTCCCACGATCGACACGGGCGGCCTCGGCGGAACGGCGGGGGCGACTTGGTCGGCGATCAACCCGAACGGGAATGTTGCCGACACCGGTTGGGCGACCAGCACCACCGGCGGCGGTCAACTGAATTATTCCGGCAATCCGTCAACGCCAGCATATGATGCGACCGCATGGATTCCGTTTACACCGCAAAGCGGCCAAGTTTATACGGCCCAGACCACGATTGTGGCTCGCACAACGGGGACTGCCGCCGATTGGATCGGATTTTTCTTCGATAATTCCTCCGGGCTGTGGGGGGCGGGTACGAATCCGTGGACGTTTGTCCGTCCCAGTCTCAGTGCCCACAGCGACGCTGGTTATGTGAGTCACACTGCCGGTTTCGTCGGAGGTCCCACAGCCGGGGGCACGAGCTCGAGCGGAACCTATACTTCAGACACGATTGTCACTTCGATGATCTTAGACACCACCACGCCAAGCAACTGGACGGTGCAGTTCAAGTGGAATGATCTGACCAATCCAGCAGATAGCGTGACGAGTGCGGTGACGGCCTTGGGTGGTACGACCGTGGCGAACCAGATCGGCTTCGTTATAGTTCCACCCGCAACCGGTACTATCACTAATTTTAGCCTCACCGCTGTGCCGGAACCGGCCACGCTGGGGTTATTCGCCATCGGCGGATTAGCCTTGTTGGCTCTGCGGCGGCGGATGGCGAAAATCCACTGATCAATGCCACGGATCACTGACCAGAGTTTGTTTCCGTACAGCGGAGCGGTTAAAAACCGCTCCGTTTTTTATGCGCGGTGCCGTTCATCTGATGCGGCGATCGTCGGGCCCGGCAACCTCGCAGTAGACGTGTCCGCGCTATAAACCGCGCCTACCGCGAAACTTCGGGATGTGAATAATATTTCGGCATGAGGTACGGATTATTATGTCAGCGGCACAGGAGCAGCTCGGTTTTCGGCGAGGGGTCGACTTCCCGTCGACGCCGCATCGCCACCGGTGGCGGAAACGCCCCCCCATTATTCATGCACGGACGGGTTGATAATCCTGCGATCCGGTCTCCGTAAAAGGTCTATACTTGACGTTATTTGGGGCGGATTTTCGCTTCATTGTTCTTATTCATGGGCCGACAAAGTGTATTGACGTCCGGAATTGTTGGTAAGGTTAAACCATTTTATTTTTCGATTTTTAGTAGAAATTAAGCGTGAGTGGTTTGTTTGGTGGTAAAGTAATGCGAAAACAATGCCCATATTTCTTGTGTTACGCGGCGAGTCGGAATATACTTATCATTGAACTAAGGCAGGCCGATCCTATCAAATTCGACTTGCCATATTAAGAGCGTTGAATTTTTGGAGCGAAGCATAGGCTGGCTTGTGATGTAAGAAGTTTGGGGATTCGATTTTTGATGGGTTTTACTGGAGTTAGGATTGCCACAAGCTCTTAGGGTTATATAAAGAATGTCCGCAACCGTGGTGGTGTGTGGATCCGTAGTCCGCCCGGTTCGGCGGGAAATTCGAGAGGCTCCCAAAGGGAGCAGGAGTTTTTCATGTTTTCCAAATCTTTTCAAAATTCTCGTGGTTGTCACAGTTCTTCCTTGGTGGCCAGGGCGGCCATCGCCTGCCTGCCGGTAGGCATGGCTGGAGCCGCATTGTCGGCGTTTGCGGGGCTGGCGGTTGGTTCGGCCGCGGCTGCGGCTGCACCCGCGACAACAATCATTTATCAGGACAACTTCAGTGGCAGTTCAACGCTCGGGACGCTTAATGGCTCGGCCCCGACGGTGGACAACGGTGGCGCAAGTTCCACATGGACCGCCAGCAGCGCATGGGCGGATAGCGGCTATACCAGTGATGGCGGAAATCCCAGGCAAACTGCGTACCTTACATTTGCCACTTCTCCCGGCCAGCTCTACACGCTCACTGCGGGAATTGATGTGACTGGAACGGGGAGTTCAAGCACGCCCGCTTCATCGGACGGGAATTATTGGGCAGCTCTGGGCTTTATAACCACTCCATCCACCTCAGGCGGTTGGGACGGTAGCGGTGCCCAGCCATGGGTGCTAAGCGGGTACAAGGCGGCCAATGACGCCGTTTTCGCCGGTCCCGGCACTGGCGGTGGCCAAGCCTTTTCACCTGGAATTACCAGCGGCGTAAATACCTATTCAATCATGCTCAACACAGGCTCCGCCGCGTACTCCTACCAAGTGTATCTGACCAATTCAGCAGTAACCAACGATCTGGTTGGATCGGGTACGCTTCCCGCCAATACATTCATCAATGCGGTGGGGTTGCAAAACGGTCTTGGTATCGCCCAGGTCAGCAACTTCTCGCTCACATCCGCAGCCGCTCCCGTACCGCTCACTTGGGACAGCAGCGGGACCAATCCAGGGGCACCGGTCGATGGTTCCGGAACATGGAACACCACATCCACCAACTGGTCCAACGGCACATCCGATGCCGCTTGGAACAATACCTCAGACAGTGGCGACCCGGTATCGTTCGGTTCGAATAACGGTACAGCCGGCACAGTTACACTGGGAGCCAATATCCAAGCGGGCGGTTTGACATTTAACCCGGCCACCAGCGGCAACTACACCATCGCGGGCAGCGGATCAAATACCTTGGAACTCACCGGACCCTCAATTGTGGTCAATACCAGCGCAACGTTGGCGGCCAACACCACGTTTGATAAGGGGCTGGCCCTCAGTGGTAACCTCGGCAGCACCTTGGCGCTGACCGGGAGAGGTAGCAAATGTAAGGTAC
>JAJZOA010000059.1 GCA_021852225.1 Planctomycetota bacterium | reverse complement strand
CCGCAAAATGCCGGGCGATAAGCCGCCATATGGCGATGGTACGCTGCTGATCAACCCGGCTGGACCAGAGTTTATCCCG
This sequence comes from Planctomycetota bacterium, assembly GCA_021852225.1. The sequence goes on along the minus strand of JAJZOA010000059.1, from coordinate 3,251 downwards.
ATTGGACCGCCCCGTTGGGCCGTCCACACTTTGCCGGCCTGGCGCGGGTATACAAGGCCGTGCGCGCTGTGGATCGCGACCATGTCATTTTCATGCCGTGCCTGATTACCGGAGATGTCACATTCTGGGGAGCGCCGACATCGCACGGCTGGCGGCAGACCGGGTATACCGCGCATTATTATCCGGGGCTGTTCGGTTCGCCGCCCGGCCTGCTTATGCAATCCCTGTTTATTCACCGCCAACTGCCGGCCGTGGAAAACTTTCTGAAAAAGGCGCGCACATCGTTATTTGTTGGCGAGTTTAATGTGGTCAACACGCAAAGCGGCGGCCCGGCCATGATGCGCCGGGATTACGACACGTTTGCCCACTATGGCTGGGCGTCAACCATGTGGAGTTACAAACTTATTAAACCGCAGGGAGGCGCGACGGACAATGCCTGGTATATGGTGACCAATCGAAACAACATTGCGCCGGTTTCAGTGAAAACAAGCAGTTATGCCCAACTTCGGAAATATTTTGCATCCATGGGCACAATGCCGCTGGCGATTAACCGGCCCTTGTTCAGGGCGCTGCGGGCGCGAATTCCGCCCCAATTGAAACTTCCCACGCTGCCGACATTGAAGAAACAGCCATGAGGCCTTTGGTGGCAGCGACGCGGCGGTCCACATGCCAGCGGGCGCCGGGAAATCAGGCTTGTGTGCGAACGCCCGTATATGGGGTAGAATACGAACCGGCTGAAGAACTGCACTCTTCGTGGCTGAAGTGATAGAGATTTGGTTGTATCATGCTGCCGCTGAATCCAAGAGATTTGTTTTTGCTGCTGGAAACCATGGTAAAGGTGCATGTATCCGCATTGACAGCCGCACAAACCGGTCTGCGCAAAAAGCCCGGCGGTCGCCAGCCAAAGGTTGGGAACGGGCATCAATCCGTCAACGATCCGGACAATTCAAAGATTGCAGGCCGCCGCCCACGTCCGAAACTGGCGGATGAAAATTCGACGCCGCCCGCGGAATGGGAACAAGCCCAGGCGGATTTACTGGGGGGGATCACGGATAAAAACGCCATCGCGTACAGCCGTAAAATTTTGCGCGCATTGGAACCACACATAAGCCGCGCATGGGCGGGGTCGCATTTCAGCCAGGAATTAACCGGCGATCTGTCGGAATTTAAAGATATTCTGGACACTCTGGATATGGGCGTGATAGTGGTGGGATCGGCCGGAGCGATCCGGTATATCAATAAGCCGGCACGGCAACTGCTGGGTCTGTCCACTGCGCCGATGACCGTTTCCGGGCTTCCACCCGCGCTGAAATCCTGGGCAGCGGACGCCATGGTGGCAGCGGACGTTAATCGGACGCCGATCCGGGCGGCCCTGGATGTGAACGGGCTTAAAATAATGGCGGAAATGCGTGCATTGGCGGCGGATCGATTCGTTCTACGGCTGCAGCGAAGCAAGATTCATCTGGGAATCGCGAGTCTGATGAATTACGGTCTTTCACAGCGGCAGGCCGAAGTGCTGGCCCTGATTTTGCGAGGGTCAAGCAACCGGGAAATTGCGGCAACACTTTCTTTAAGCCGCCGCACGATTGAAAAACATGTTGAAAATATTCTTCACATACTGGGCGTGGCGACGCGCAGCGCGGCGATTTCTGAAATTATGGCCCGACAGGAAACAGGGCATTGAACAGCGGCGGAACGGTGGTGATGTCGCAAAGCGGCGCTGGCTGGCGGCCAACCGAAGGATATCGAGCGGCGGGTGCCGCGCGGGTTTGCCGGTTCAGTTTACCCAGCCGTTGAGCCAATCCGGTTTACCAGTCCAATGGTTTGATCCACGCCTGACGGAAGCGTTCGACGGGTTCATCGATCAGAAATCCGGCACGGGCGGAACGAATGACCAGATTCGGCTTTTGCGTGACCTGGCCAAGCAGGCCAAAACGCAAACCGCGTAATGCCTTGACCACGGCATCAAAGTTTTCGGGTGTCACTTCCAGAATGTACCGGGTAGCGGATTCGGCAAACAGCAGCACTTCATCGCTGTCGGCCCCCTCGGTGCAGGGCACGGCGGCGAGGTCAATTGTTGCGCCCAGCCGCCCGGCGAAAAGCATTTCCGCCACAGCGACAGCCAGACCACCCTCTGAAAGGTCATGGGCGGAGGCAATCAGCCCGCCGGATATTAAACCAGCGACCGCCGCATGAACGCGCGGCGCGTTCCGCAGATTCACCACGGGTACCGACCGACCGGTGTGGCCCCGCAAAGACCAGTAATGCGACGCGCCAAGCTCGCGTGCGGTATTCCCGACAATAATCAGATGATTGCCCGGAGTTTTGGCGTCCATGGTGATACAGCGGCGGGTGTCAGGCACAATGCTGATTGCACTGATAAGGAGCGTATATGGAATACATATCCGGCGACCCGTGTCGGTTATAAATTCGTTGGATAGGGAATCTTTTCCGGAAATAAATGGCGTGCGGAATGCCATTGCCCCGTCATAACAGGCCTGGCAGGCGCGCACCAGCGCGCCAAGATGCATGGGATCGGAGCATTTGGGCCAGCAGAAATTATCCAGCACGGCGGTGTGACTGGGATCTCCGCCGACACACACGACATTGCGAATCGCTTCATCCATGCCATTAAGGGCCATCTGATATGGGTCTATATCGCCAAAACGGGGCTGACAACCCACCGCCAGCGCTACACCGCGCACGTTTCCGGGCACGGGACAAAGCACGGCGCCATCGCCGGGACCATCGCCCTGCGGGCCAACCAGAGGCTTCACGACTGTACCCCCCTGCACTTCATGATCGTACTGGCGGATGATCCAGTGCTTGCTGGCCAGAGTTGGCATCGAAAACAGCGATTCGAGAACCTGGGCATAATTATCGGGCGGCGAAAGCACCGGATCCGCCAGCACCGGCTCCTGCCAGACGGCGGTACGCGTCGGGCGGGGCAGACCGTCATGAATAAAGGCCATATCCATGGAGGCGACGCTATGTCCCTGATAGTGCAGGGTCAGGCGACCAGTGCCGTCAAACAGGCCGATATCCACAGCTTCGACATCTTCGCCGGCAGCCAGGTTGAGCAGCGTCTGAACTTTTTCCGGTGGAACCGCCAACACCATGCGTTCCTGGGCTTCGCTGATCCAGATTTCCGCATAGTTGAGGCCCTGGTATTTCAAAGGCGCCCGGTCCAGTTCCACGGTCGCACCGGTTTGGCCGGCCATTTCCCCAATAGCGCTGGAAAGACCGCCGGC
>JAJZOA010000357.1 GCA_021852225.1 Planctomycetota bacterium | reverse complement strand
CGACACCGTTGCAGGAGCGAGCCTTGAAACTTCTGGGATTGTACCCAGTACGGTAAAGGCAAAAAATAAGGAAATCCCTGTAAATACAGGGGTTTTCTGCTTTTCGTGGGGGGAACTACGGGTTAAGGATTTGGCCCCGAGCGACCTGGCAGAACCTGTCACAGGCCCCGTATTGGTGGTAATTGCGGTATTGGGAGGTAGGTTCAGTAACGACAGCATATAATTGGCTGTTATTGTGTTGTGGATGTGAACCATGCCCGTGCAGGAATATAAGATAGAAAGCCCCTTCAAGCCCACCGGTGATCAGCCGCAGGCCATTGAAAAGATCACCAAAGCCTTTCAACGCGGTGAAAAATATCAGGTGCTCATGGGCGTTACCGGATCGGGCAAGACCTTTACCATGGCCCATGTCGCAGCGCAACTGAACAGACCGGTGCTGGTGATCAGCCACAATAAGACTCTGGCCGCCCAACTTTATGAAGAATTCCGGGAACTTTTGCCTTTCAACGCGGTGAATTATTTTGTCAGTTATTATGATTACTATCAGCCGGAGGCGTATATTCCGCAGCGGGATATTTATATTGAAAAAGATGCTGCGCGCAATGACGATCTGGATCGCCTGCGACTGGCCACCACCAGCGCGCTGGTAAGCCGGCGGGACGTGATGGTGGTGGCGTCGGTGAGTTGCATTTTCGGTTTAGGCTCTCCGGAACAATATAAAAAGAAAGTTATTTCCCTGCAGCGTGGGGCGGTGTTGGGGCGGGAAGAACTGCTGCGGGCGCTGATTGACGTGCAATACGAACGTAATGACATTGAATTTAAGCGTGGCACCTTCCGTGTGCGCGGCGATGTGATTGAAATTTTCCCGGCGTATGAAATTACCGCGTTGCGACTGGAAATGTTCGGCGATAAAATTGAATCAATCTGGCATATTCATCCGGTCAGCGGAGAGCGGCTCACCGAAGAAACCACCGCCTTTGTATATCCCGCCAAACATTATGTCGCCGATGACACCACCATGGTGCGGGCCGTGCACGATATTCAGCAGGAACTGGAGCAGCGTTGCCGTGACCTGCGGCAGCAGGGCAAACTATTGGAAGCGCAACGCCTGTTTGCGCGCACAAAATATGATATGGAAATGATGCTGGAAGCGGGATTCTGCCAGGGCATTGAAAATTATTCACGGCACATTTCCGGCTCACCGCCGGGGCGAAACCATCGACATTAATTGACTATTTTCCCCAGGATTACCTGTTGATGATTGATGAATCGCATGTCACTATCCCGCAGATCAACGCCATGTATTCCGCGGATCGTCACCGCAAAGAGGTGCTGGTGGAACATGGATTTCGCCTGCCGTCGGCATTGGACAACCGCCCGATGCGGTTTGAGGAATTCGTGAGCATGTGGAATCAGGTGTTGTTTGTATCCGCGACACCGGCGAAATATGAATTGGAGCTTACCGGCGGCGAAGTGGTGGAGCAGATAATCCGCCCCACCGGCCTGATTGACCCGGTCATTGAAGTGCGCCCGGCCCAGGGGCAGGTGGCGGACCTGCTGGCAGAGGCCAAAGCCCGCGCGGAAAAAGGACAGCGAACGCTGGTGACCACGCTGACTAAACGCCTGGCCGAGGATTTGTCACATTATCTGGGGCAGGCGGGGTTGCGCTGTAAATATTTACACAGCGAGATACAAACATTTGATCGCATTGATATTCTCCGTGAGTTGCGGGAAGGTTCTTTTGATTGCCTCATAGGCGTGAATCTGTTGCGGGAAGGGCTGGATTTACCGGAGGTTTCCATGGTGGCCATCATGGACGCCGACAAACAGGGCTTTTTACGCAGCGAAACATCACTGATCCAGATGATCGGACGGTGCGCACGGAATGTGGACGCCAAAGTATTTCTCTACGGCGACAAAATAACCCCGGCCATGCGGCGGGCCATTGATGAGACCCTGCGGCGACGCGGCATTCAGGAGGCCTGGAACACGGCCAATGGAATAACCCCGCAAACCATCCAGAAAGCAATTCGGCATGGCATTGAACTGGAACTCAAGGCCCTCCGCACCGCGCGGGAAATGCTCTCGGAATCAGAATCCGAATTTGATCAGCAGGAAATGATCCGAATGCTGGAAGAGGAGATGCTGGCGGCGGCCAACAATCTCGAATTTGAAAAGGCGGCTGATTTACGGGATCGGATCAAGGAACTCAATGCCGCGCGGCAGAATCAATCGGGCGGCTCGCCGGCGGTAAGCGCGGCGGAAAATGCGCAACGGGACGTGGAACACCGACAGGCCCTGACGGCGGCAATTGATGAAGGCATTGCCAATCGCCTGGCCAACCGCTCCACCCCCAAACCGCAGCAGACCAAGTTTAAGCGCGGGCCAAAGAGTCGGCATTGAGGGGTCGCCAGGAAATAACGCTTCCAATCGGACCAATGCCCTGGTCCATCCATAATTGCGCTTTGCCGGAGGGCCAGACGTTTGTCCGTTTTGGTCGGGAATTGGAACGCACATTGGAAAAGTGCGGATTGGGCATGCTGGCGGGATAAACGGCTGTGGGTTTCCTCCGCGTGGCTGCGGGCATGATGACATTTACGTTCCGCCATGAGAGGAAACCCATGGCGGAGGATGAACAGGCGGAGAAGAGGTTGGCGGAATGGGGCGGCCGGCTGCTGAAAGCGGAGAAGATAAAAGCGGTGGTGCAAAGCGCGCGGACGACACGGGGAGTGCCGGTGGGAGTTGGGGACGGCTATCATCTTGCGGAGATTGCCGGGCGGCTGTTGGAAAGCAAGCGGCGGTTGGAAACGCACCATCGCGGGTTGGAAAAGAGCAGTGCGGGCCTGCGTGCGGTGACGCTGGCGGGCGAGGCGTTGGGGCAAGCGACGACGGCGGTGTTGCATCTGGCGTGCGGGGATCCGGCGGGGTATGGCAGCGGCGGCGCGTACCCGCGTTTCAGGGAACACCGAGATTCTACGCCGCCGTCGCACAAAAAATTGCTAAAACCAGTCGCTTCGGTGTCGCGCGATGCCTTGACAGCCTTGCACGGCAGTCCGTGTTACACAAGATCGACGTGATGCGCCTCCTCGCCGTGGCACCTAGCCCTTAAACAAGCGAATACCCCGACCGTAACCCGATAATTTTTGCGTATTTTTTTTTACGCAGTCTCCCCATTGCGGTCCAGGGTTGGGCCACATCGTGAGTTGGTTCGGGTTTTGTTTACTCCATGTTTTGTTTTCTTTCTGGTCTTGGCGCTGCGGCGGATCGGGGCGTCCTTACCCCGACATCATGGTTCACCGTGCTAACAACGCAGCGGGTAGTACGTCGCCTCGGC
>JAJZOA010000328.1 GCA_021852225.1 Planctomycetota bacterium | reverse complement strand
CCAAAGCCCACGCGGATCACGTGGTAGGGGTTAATTGCGTCCGCGCCGTAGCCGATCAACATGCAATGATGATGCACTTCGCGGGCTTCGCCTGTTTCCAGCACCAGGCCGATGCGCGTCCGCGTGCCCTGCCGCACCAGATGATGATGCACGCTGCCGCAGGCCAGAAGCGTGGGAATTGCTATGTGGCTTTCATCCACAGCCCGATCACTCAAAATGACCAGTTCACAGCCATCTTCAATTGCCTGGGAAGTGCGCTGGCAAATATCGTCCAGCGCCGCAAGCATTGCCTGCTCGCCCCCCGACCGTTCAAACACAGTGCTGATGACGCGGCTCGTCCAGCCGCGCACCGGCGATTTTTCCAGCCCCTTAAGGCGGCTAAGCTGCGCATTTGTCAGAATCGGCTGGGGAATAAGCAAACGGTGGCAATGTTCAGGCGTGGTTGCCAGCAGATTCTGTTCCGGACCAATGTAGCTTTCCAGACTCATGACAATGGATTCCTTGTCGGAATCCAGAGGAGGATTGGTAACCTGGGCAAACGCCTGTTTGAAATAATCATAAATCAGCCGCGGCTGATCGCTAAGGCAGGCCAGCGCCGCGTCATTACCCATCGATCCCAGCGCCTCAAGCCCGTTGGTACCCATGGGAAGCAGCAATTTGTATACATCTTCAGTGGTGTAGCCCAGGCATTGGGTTCGCCGTAAAAGCGACGGGGAATCCAGACCCGGAACATCTGACCCCACCGGCAGATCGTCCAGCGTCAACCTCTGTTCCTGCAACCATTTCCCATAAGGCTGGGCCGACGCAAGTTGTGCTTTTAATTCAGAATCGTCAATAATCCGACCCTGCTGAAAATCCACGAGGAACATTCGGCCAGGCTGCAGACGCCCTTTTCGCGCCACATTCGCTGGATTCACGTCCAGCACGCCCACTTCGCTGGCCATGATTACCAGGTCATCTTTGGTAACATAATATCGACTGGGCCGCAGACCATTACGATCCAGAACCGCACCAATATAGTGACCATCGGTAAATGCCACTGAAGCCGGTCCGTCCCATGGCTCCATGAGGCAGGAATGATATTCATAAAATGCCCGGCGACGCGGATCCATTGATTCATGGTTCTGCCACGCTTCGGGGATCATCATCATGACCGATTGCGGCAGCGAACGGCCCGTATGCAAAAGCATTTCAAGACAGTTGTCAAATTCGCCGGAATCAGACGTGCCGGATTCCACCACCGGCTTTATCAATTCCACATCGCGGCCAAAAAGTTCCGAGGCGAACATCCCTTCACGCGCGTGCATCCAATTGCTGTTGCCGCGCCGGGTGTTAATTTCGCCATTGTGCGCCATGAAACGCATGGGCTGCGCGCGATCCCATGATGGGAACGTATTGGTACTGAACCGCGAATGCACGAGTGCCAGGTGGCTGACATATTCCGGATCGTTGATATCCGCGGCGAAATATTGCCGCACCTGCATGGATGTCAACTGTCCCTTGTAAATAAGCACTTTGGTGCTTAAAGAACAGACATAAAAATAATCGGACTGGTCAATATCCGCGCTCCGAATCGTTTGCGTAACGCGCTTGCGGACAATGTACAATTGACGCTCAAGATTTTCCGAATCCATGCCGACCGGGCCGCGCACAAAAATCATGCGCATGCGAGGCTCGGTTCGCTTTGCCGACGGACCTATCATGGAATTATCGGTCGGCACATTCCGCCAGCCAATGAGCGACAGCCCGCGCGCGGAAATCTGTTCAGCAAAAAGATTTTCGCACCAGGCACGCTGTTCGTTGTCCGATGGAAGAAAAACGATTCCCGCCCCATATTCACCGGCCGCCGGCAATGTAAGCCCTGCATCGCGATTTGCCGCTTTGGCTAAAAAATCATGGGGCAGGCCCGTCAGGATGCCCGCACCGTCACCGGTGTTGTCCTCGCACCCGCACGCGCCGCGATGTTCCATGTGTTCAAGCATCGTCAGCGCGTTGATCACAATATCGTGCGATTTCCGACCTTTTATGTGGGCGATAAAACCGACACCGCAGCTGTCATGTTCCATGGCCGGATCATAAAGACCGATCTTGGTCGGCCTAAAACCCAGACGATTCACTATTTTCAAAGTACCGACCTCCAAGTGAGGCGCACCCTCGGCTCAAAACAACTTCTTCCGCCAACGACCTGCAAGCCAATTCACAGTCGCGAGCATTGTATTCTACTATAGATTGCCCCCTCCTATCAATTCAACCACAAAATTTTGCGCCGGTGGGCACCCGCTAACGATAACAATGCCTTGGAACTTTTCCCGATTTGTCGCCGGATAATCGGTCCGGACAGCGAAAATCAGTTGAAAACCGGTTATGATGGTCCGCATGAATTTCGGCCATCCGGATGCCGGCAATTGCTGCCCGGCGCCTCTTGGCCCGGCCTCGGCGAAGCTCAACCCTATGAATTCCGCAATCACACCCGCCCCGGCTCCCGCAATTCCCGTGTGCCAGTCAGAATCTGCCCGGATGGATCAGGTATTTGATGTTATTGTCGTAGGCGGAGGCCACGCCGGAGTTGAGGCGGCATGGGCCGCTTCCCATATTCTGGCCGGCTGCGGCCAAGTCGCGATGATTACCATGGATCGCCATGCCATCGGCAGGATGAGTTGCAATCCCGCCATCGGCGGACTGGCCAAAGGTCAGATTGTCCGCGAAATTGATGCTCTTGGCGGTCTGATGGGGCACGCAATTGACGCGAGCGGAATTCAATTTCGCATTCTTAATAAATCCAAAGGGCCTGCCGTGCAATCGCCACGGGCGCAGGCCGACAAATACCGCTACGCACTGGCCGTGCAGTGCCTTTTGGCGACCCATTGCCCGAATCTCACCATTATTGAGGGCATTGTGGATGAACTTCTCGCCGAGCCATCACCCCATGGCGGTGGCAATACGTTGCCGATTGTCAACAGCGGTTCACCGACCGCAACGGCCAACCAATGGACCATTCGTGGCGTGAAGTTGGAATCGGGAATGAATCTGATCGGCGGGTCGGTTATTCTCACTACCGGAACGTTCCTGCGCGGGCTGATGCACACCGGTGAACACCAAACTGTTGGCGGCCGCGTGGGTGAAAAAAGCGCCGTCGGCCTTTCCGCAAGTCTAGCCCGACTGGGAATTGAACTCGGCCGTCTGAAAACCGGAACGCCTCCCCGCCTTGCCCGTGATTCCATCGATTTTTCCACCTTGGTGCCGCAGGCCGGGGATAGCCCGCCTGTCCCATTCAGCTATCTTTCCGGCACAGAAGCTTCGCCACTGGCGACCCAATTCCCCCCCCTGCCGCAGGTGAAT
>JAJZOA010000320.1 GCA_021852225.1 Planctomycetota bacterium | reverse complement strand
CAGCGATTTGTGTGGCTGAAAAAGACGGAAATCCGGATTCACCAATTGGGCCGGGCCGACATACCCATACCAGCGGTTTTGCGGTTTGTTTACTTTCGTTGCGGCGGTAGCGAGCTTTGTCGGAGGCTTTCTAGATTGCGGATGGCTTCAGGTGGAAATACTTGTATTGAATTGGTTGATTGGTATTCCGATAATAATTTTCGCCGCGATGTTTTAAATTTGGATTCCGTTCCGCAGATTCAATTTAGATAAATTTGATGAAGAATATTTTTGTAAGCCAATGCTGCCATTTCCAACGCGAATTTCACCCGTTGCTGTCAGATGTCCCGGATGGACGAGACTAATGATGTGGATTTGCATGTTTTTATATGCGTTGTTTACCGTATTGCTTCGCTTTTCCCCTCCGAGCGATCTGCCTACGATGCGGCAGAGCGTGCGGTTTTTTTTGGGACTGCGGCGTTGCCCCCCTATAGATTTGGTTTATGGGGATGGGAGCATATGCCGCTATTAGCGTACTGCCTGGGGAGGCTGTTGACCAAGATTTCAAAAGGGCTGAGCTGGATTCATCCGTTGGTTGCGACCCAGACTCTTTTAAGATTGGACGGTCTGGCCGGTAATCCGCCACCCGTGGGGACCAGTTTTACGACTTCCGGGCCGGGAACGGATGTGGGCAGTATCCTTACCACCATGAAATACGATGGCAATGGGAGCTTAACCCAGTTGACCGACGACCGTGGCGGGGATACCAGTTATGCCTACGACTCGCATGACTGGAAAACCGCGGCGACGTACCCTGATGGATCAACCGAAACGTTTGCTTGAGGCTGCCAATTTTCTTGGCGGCGGCCGAAACATGTCCGTTGGGGCGTACACTTGAAGCCGAAACAGTGTCGCGAACGACAAGAGGCGGCTGAGGACAGCCGGGCTGCCAGGAAAAATGGCATATCCCGCTTGCTTTTGCGACCGGAACCAGTTTGCTAAATCGGGCGGGGCGGAAATATAGCTTGAACTCATCTCTGGCTTGGTTATACTAATTTAATAGAGAGAATTTGAAGCGTCCGTGGGTCTTGGACAGGGGCATTCCTCGGTTGCCGTTGCTGGCCTGCAGCGGGACTTTCAAATTCGAGTTCCAGCATCGGGCACGGCCGTCAATAGCATTCGCGTGGCGTTTCAAGCAGGGAGTCTTTCATGAATCGTGTCGGGCGGCCAATCGCGATCGACGGCAAAGCGGCCGTCCCGCCTGTATCTGCTGCCCGGCGTTCCAGCCTGTCGCACTACCAGAGGCGCTTGGGCCGTCGAGGCGCATTGATATTTACCGCGGCACTGGCCGTCGGCATGGTGGCTTCCATTCCGCTGCACGCGTCGCAAATAACTGTTTCCGCCAGCGGCACGCAAAGCATTTCCTATAGTCAACTCGTCACGGATGGCGGAGCCGACACGATCATCTTTACCAATAATTCGACCGGGCCGGGCGGAACCTTGGACGTAACGTCGCCCGGAACTGTGGGCGCATTGGGTGACATCAGCCTGACGGACACCACTGGCAATACCATAAGCACCATTGATGCCGGCGGCGCAGGGAATGTGCTGAACCTGAATGGTTCGGTTACCAGCGGCGGCGGCGTTAACAACATGCTGGTTCTACAAAATGGTACGGTGACGCTCGGTTCCACGAGCAATTCAGCCGATTTTACCGGGGGCACCCTGCAGATAGGCAACGGCACCGCACCAAGCGACGTAAACTTCAGTTTGGCTGCCAATCTTCCGGCGGCCAACATCAATATCGCCCTGGATACCGGCGGACTGAACTATACCGGTGGCGGAACCGCAACGATTGCCAACGGCATAACAACCGTGGGGCTTACCAGCAACAGCATAAACGCCGGCGGTGGTACGCTTATCCTGAATGGCACAATCGCCAACAGCGAGGGCTTGCTGAAGTTTACGACCGGAACCTTTGTGCTGGCGTCTACCAGCAATTACGTGGCTTTTTCATCTGGTGCGGGCGGTACGATGCAAATTGGCGACGGTTCCAATGCTGCCACGCTGCAATTTAGCTCCTCCGCCAACCTGCCGCACGGAGATACCCTCATTACCGGGCCTGGCAGCTACGATTCGGTTGGCGGTCAAATGCTCGCGCTGGATCAGAGCACTGTGCAATACACCGGAACATCTGCCGATTCAATTCCTGACGACCTTAGCGCGGTCGCCGGCACCACAAATATCATCAACGCCAATGGGCAACCCATAACACTGTCGGGTGAGATTTCTGGTACTGGCAATCTGGAGTTGACCGATGGAACGTTCTTCATAAATCCGCTTACGATTCAAAATACCGCATTCTCTGGAGCGCTGGATCTGAACAACGCCAGGGGCGCGGTGTCGGTACAGATATTAACACAGAGGTATGCGCAATCCGGTTTTAGCCCATCGAGTATTATCTTTGATGGCGGCACATTGGTGAACGCCGAAGGGACGCTACCTTGGCCCCTTGCACCTTTCACTGTCAATTCAGCTGGTGGCACCATAGATGCTGCCGGCGCAAGTTTAGATCTCGCGGATAGCATAAGCGGCTCCGGCACCCTGCTGCTGACCTCATCTCTTGCCAACTCGGGCACGATATTCGTTCAAAATTCCAATGCGACCTTTGATGGAGCGTTTGCAATTGGAGGCGGCGTAACTGTACAAATTGGCAATTCGGCTGGTTTCGGGTCCGGCGCTCTCACCATTGAGGCTGGCGGCGGCACGTTGCAATTTGGATCATCGAATCTTACAGTCGCTAATAATCTGCAGAACCAAGCTGGAAACAGCTTGAACTTTGATCTTGACGGTCAAGCCTCGACCTGGTCCGGAAATATAAATAGTGCCGGACCCCTCGTTATAGAATCGAGTTCTGTCGGAAATGGTTCACTTAACCTGACCGGCAACGATGCTGTGGGTGACGCTGCAGTCAACGCGGGTAATCTGACTATTGGCCCAACCGGCGCATTAAGTTTTCGCCATATCACCATTGGTGCCGGCGCTGTCTTGAATGGATCCGGCACGCTGAATTATTCGGTTGGCGGTCTTACTTCTTCATTAGTTACCGATAACGGTACATTGAATATTTCCACATTGAATCTTGCACTCAATATCAATAGTCAACCGACTCTGGGCCAATATGTTATCGCGAACTATGCGGGCGGAACATTTGATCCAACTACAACCTTTCAGAGCACGTCGGTCGCGGAGGGCACGCTGCCCACTGGCTGGGCGATTGATTATGGTGGAACAGTACTTTATCCCAACAGTATTGTACTGGTCGTCCCGTTGCCAATATTCGCCTGGCATATCGGGGGCTCGGCTGG
>JAJZOA010000124.1 GCA_021852225.1 Planctomycetota bacterium | reverse complement strand
AAACACTGGAACTTAAAACGGCCTTTTTCGCTGGTGAATCGGGCAGAACCGCCGCAATTTTTGTAAGCGGCTGCAACCCTAAAATCGATGGCGTTTTTGCGACCCAGTCGCGAAGCGTCAACTCTGGCCGTAAGGAGAGCACCGAAGTGCGCGCGGTTTTTCCGGTTCGGACCAGGGTAATATGCATGGTCTTTCCACCGGAGGCCTGAATTAGATTATGAAATTGGGCCCAGTTTTTCAGCTTTATTCCATTGACCGAAGCTACCCGCGCATCAGACAGCATGCCTCTGAATTCCGGCTTGATTTTAACCAGCGCCGCCAGCGTTTTCTTCGAGAAGATGGCCGTTTTAAGTTCCAGTGTTTCGCCGATGCCAAACGCCAGCAGACCGGTGCCCGGGTCCGCAACCGGCACCATGGAGGCATTGCGAATCGGGCCTCCATTCGGTCCGGTATACGTGATATCCACGGGACTTCCTGGCGCATCCAGCGCCGCCGCGGTGCCCAAGTCGGTAAATTCCAGAAAGCCAAGCGGCTTTTTGCCATTAATTGCAACAATTTTATCGCCCACGTGCAGCCCCGCCTTAGCCGCTGGGCTGTTCCATGCCACAGCGCCAACAATGGCCGGCGGAAATTTTACGCCCTCCCGGAATATGATGGCGAACAATACCACCGCGAAAATCAGGTTCATAATGACGCCCGCGGAAATAACAATCATTCGCTGCCAGATCGGCTTTTGTCCGAAGGAGGCCGGATCGGTGCTTATTTTTGTCGGGTCCATGTCATCCTGGCCCAGCATGCGCACATAGCCGCCGAACGGAAGCCATGCCAGACGATAATCTGTTTCCCCCAGCGCGGGTCTGCGGGCTTTGGCCACCGAGGCGGTCGCGGCGGATTCCGCGTCTGCGTCGGGGGATTCGTCCGGTCCGATGGGCACATTACCGAATGAAAAGCCTCTGCCCTTGCGCCAGCCGCATAAGCGCGGTCCGATGCCCAGTGCGAAAACATCACATCGAATACCGAAAGATTTTGCCGCCAGAAAGTGTCCGAGTTCATGGAAGAATACAACGGACCCAAAGCCTACGAACAGCAGAACCATTTTCCGCATGGAATCCAGGGAACTTAAAAGGGTTGCGCCCGTCAGCAGAGGAAATGCCACGGTCCAAAGGACCAATCTGCCGCCCAGTAGACGTTTGTAAATACGGTGGGAAATATCCGCCTGATTCAATACTTTCATCCGAGTACCTCATTGCGTGCCCATTCATCCGCCGCCAGAAGTTCCTCCAGGCCGGGTCGGGCAATAAATCCGGAACGCAAATGCCGTTCCAGCACGCGGGCCGTTCGGCTGACAATCTGGCCGAATGGAATTTTCCCGGCGCGGAACAGTTCATTGGCGACTTCGTTGGCCGCGTTGACCACCGCGCCGGACGTCCCGCCGCGACGAATCACTTGAAAACCGATTTCCAAAGCCGGGAAACGGTCGCGGGGCTGTTCAAAAGTCATTTCCTTGAGCTTTGACCAGTCCAACCGGTGCGAACAGCCATTATACCGACTCGGATGGGTTAAGGCATATTGAATGGCGGTGCGCATATCCGGCGTACCCAATTGCGCGATAATGCTGCCATCCACAAATTCTATCATCGAATGAATAATCGACTGGGGATGAATCAGTACTTCAATGCGGTCCGCGGGCAGGCCAAACAGCCAGTGTGCTTCAATAATCTCCAGAGCTTTGTTCATAAGTGTGGCCGAATCGATCGTGATTTTCGGACCCATGCTCCAATTGGGGTGATTCAGTGCCTCGGCCACCGTGGCTTTGTCGCGTTTTGCGACCGGCCAGGTGCGGAACGGACCGCCGCTGGCGGTCAAAATAATTTTTCGGATTTCTTTTGGTTCGCCGCTGCGCAGGGCCTGAAAAATGGCGGAATGTTCGCTGTCCACCGGAAGCAGGCGGGCGTGATGCTTTTTTATCAGCGGCATCACCAGCGACCCGGCCACGACGAGCGCCTCCTTATTTGACAGGGCAATCCATTTGCCCGCTTTGGCCGCGGCAAGCACCGGCTTAAGTCCGGCCGCACCCACCACGGAGGCGGAAACAATATCCACTTCGGGTGATCGGGCAATGTCTTCCATCGCTTCGGGGCCGCTGCATATGCGGGTGCGCTGGCCTTTAAGCGCCTGCTTAAGGGATGCGACATCCGCTGAATTTTCCGGAGAACTTAATACCACCGTCGCCGGCCGCACTGCCAGGGCCTGATCTGCGAGCTTGCGCCAACTGCGCGCCGCGGCAAGGGCGGCGACTTTGTATGGTCGCCCCAGATGTGAAACCACGTCCAAGGTGCTTACGCCGATTGAACCGGTACTTCCTAGAATGGCAATTCGACGGTGCCTGCCTGTTCGAGTCGAAGAAGATGCTGAATCGCTTTCTGAACAGGTTTCTGTTTTTCTAACCAAAGTTTCATCCTCTGCGGGCCTGGAAAGTTGCGTCCGGCTGCCGCATCGCGGCCAACCACCGGTATTCAGCTTTCATACTTCCAATACCGTTTCATAACTATAGAAATTCGGCGGTGGATTCACAAGCGGTCGCCCGCGTGTCGCCATGATCGGTCGAGGGCATGGTGCAACGGTTATCCGATCACCCGTCCATGGCTGCCAATCAATATCACGCCGCAAAGGATCAAACCGATGCCCAGCCAGCGCTGCCAATTTATTTGTTCGTCCAGAAACCATGCGGAGCATATGGCCACGGTGACAAAGCAGGCGCTGCCCATCGGAAAGGCCACCGACAGCGGCAGCAGATGCAGCGTCCAGGTCCAGAAAACCGCTTCGGTTAAAAATGACGCAATCGCCAACTGAACCCACAGGTTCGTGCATATCCGTCGAAACATGGCCCCCGCGCCATGAGCCATGTTTCGGGTCCCGATTTTCAACGTCAGTTGGCCGGTCGTTTCCAGTACTATCGCCACTGCCACGCATAGTAAACCGGTCAGCGTGGAATCAAAGGGGGGCGCGGCGGAAATCATGATAAATCTCCCGCGTCGGTTCGGTTGGCTGCTTCGGGGATTGTCCCTCCATAATTCTTCGAAGGCGCGGCGCTGGGAACGGGTCCCGCCGGGCGGGCTGTGCGGCTGACCAGTGCCACGCCAACCAGTACCAGCAGAATTCCGACCAATTCCCGCGGGCCTATTTGCTCATGAAAGAACAAAGCCGCGCACGCGGTCACCGTGACATAACTAAGTGCGGTAATCGGCTGGGCAAAGCTCAAATCCGCCAGCGCCAGAACCATCATCCAGTTAAATAATTGCCATACATGCAGAAACATACTGGCAATAAACAGCGGCTTGACCAGGGTTCCGGACGCATCGTCCGCAACCGT
>JAJZOA010000043.1 GCA_021852225.1 Planctomycetota bacterium | reverse complement strand
CACAACGAATTGCGGTCCGGTGAACCCTTCCCGCGAAAGGCGATCCAGAATAGCCTGCGAAGGCGCCAGTACTCCCGCGCATCGGCTGGCCAGCAGGCTGTTAGCGGGCCAACGCCACGCCGGAGATGTCTGCAGCGTGTGCAATGACTGGAGATACACGCACGGCGGGCAGACCGGTGCCGCGGCCGCCGCCAGCAGGTTTGCATGAATCAGCATGCTAAGCACGCCTCGAGGCCGTAGCGATTGCAGCAGTTGGACCCAGCGCATGGCCGCGCGGTAATCTCCGGCGCCAGAAGCGTGCAGCCCGGTTACTTCCACGCCAGCCTTGCGTATCCAGCGGGCCACCGGGCCTGGTGATTTAATGCTTACCACATGCGGCGCAAAGTGGCCGCGCATCTTTAATTCACGGACAATGCGCAGCAGAAGAAGCGGGCAGCCGCCCAGGTCCAGATCCGTAATCAGGAAAATAATGCGACGTGCCATGAATCTCCGGATGATGCGTCTGGAACCGCCCTCGCTTACAGACTCCCGCCCCTTACATGCGATGCGGCATGGCCAGCCGGGGTGGCGTCCGATGTCCCTGGCCGCCGCTGTTCCTGAACCAGGGTGCCGCGGGAGGCCAGTGGCACCGGGGCCATTACCACTGGGCTTCTTCAAACGGTGAAAACGGCGCGTTGCTGCGCTGTTTGGGCAGATGCTTGATGGCATCACCGGCGAGCTTTACCGCATCTTCAGAATCCACCCGAATGTTCAGACTCCAGTCCACCACGGTTGCCACCGCGCAACCGCTGGCCCGCACCAGCGCGGCATCGTCGGCGGGATTTTTGAATTCCGCACGCCGCTTATACGCGGCCGCCAGAACATCCCGTCGGAAAACCTGCGGTGAGCCGATAGCGAAAACGGCCTGACTGTCCACCGGAGCGGCCAATTGATTCCCCTTGATTCGTGAAAGGGAACCGCAAACCGGGCTGACCGGAACCGCCGCGCCGGTCTGCGCCACAGCCCCTTCCAGCGTATCCAGCAAAGTATAGGGAACCGCTGGGCGGCAGGCGTCATGAATGAACACTGTCTGAATCTCCGGTTTGAGCTTTTCCAGCCCTCGGGCGACAGCGCCAAACCAGTCTGGGCCGCCAGCCGTCACTGAAACACCGCCGAAGGCCAGATGGGCGGAATATTTCTGGCTGATACGTTCGAGTTCATCAGGCAGAACACAGACGATGCGCTGTCCAACCTGGTCTCGCTTGGCGTAAAGTTCAATGGTGCGCATGAAGACTTCGCGATTGTCTATCTTGTGAAACGGCTTACCCGCCACGCCGCCCGGGTAAGCCGGCGCGGCCATTACAAATAACACGGCAATATCCGACATGGACCAACTCCTTTCCAGCTGGCCAGCGCGGTCTGTACCGCGGCCGCTGTGCGGCAGCATTCTAGCGGAAAGTCCCGATTGAATGCCACCGGCGGATTCGATTTTTCTCTGGTAGCTCATGCCCTCTATGGGGCGCCGGTACGCATTTGCACAGCCCGGAAACGTATTGTCCCTCATGAGACAGAAAAAATCATTCCACTTTTAAGGTGAACCCAGCCTACAATTCTGGCGAGTTGAAGAAGGAGTTCCCAAACATTGAATACGGCCCTACACTGGTTTCGTCGCGATTTCCGCGTAACGGACAACACGGCGCTGGCCAGCGCCTGCGGTCTGGCTGATACGGTGATCGGTGTTTTTGTGCTGGATACCCGCTGGTTTCATGCATCCGCCGCAAAGATGGGTGCGTTTCAGGCGGCCTTCTGGTTGGCGGCTATTGCCGAACTTCGCGAAAACCTGGGCGGACTCAACATTTCACTGCGGATTATTCAAACGGATGATCCGGTTGCCGCCCTGCTTTCGCTGGCCCGTGAAGTTCGGGCCGGCGCCATCACTTTCAACAGGGAATATGAACCGGCACAGATTGCGCAGGATCAGCGGCTGATTCAGACGGCGGAAAAATCCGGACTTTCGGAACTTAAAATATACGGCTATTGCGACGCGGTCATTTTTGAAGAATTTGACGTTCTGACCGCCAACGAGACCCCCTATACTGTATTTACACCGTACAAGCGAAGCTGGCTGGCGAAATTCAGTGCTGCCGCGATGGTCTCGCGCGGTCGGCCTCGCATGATGCAGCAGTCAGGGCAGCCGCAGGAGGCGTCGGTGGTTCCTGCCGCCAAGTCCCTGGGATTTCCCGCAGTCACGCTGGACATTCCAACCGGCGAAAGCGGCGGACGTCGCATGTTGGCCGAATTTGGGCGCCAGCGCATCGGCTTGTACAAACAGCGGCGGGACTTTCCCGCGGAAGCGGGCGTTTCCCGGCTTTCCGCGCATTTGTCAGCTGGAACAATATCTATACGTCAATGTGTTTCCGCGGCGGTTTCCGCCGGCGCCATGAATGGATGCGGCGGTGCCGAATGCTGGCTTTCGGAATTAATCTGGCGCGAATTTTACCGGATGGTGCTGTTTCATTTTCCTCATACCGTCACACGGCCGTTCCACCGGAAATTCGACACTGTGACATGGGAAAATAATCCGGCGTTATTGGCCGCCTGGCTGGGAGCTTGCACGGGATATCCGATTGTGGACGCGGCTTTATTACAGATTCAGACCACCGGCTGGATGCACAACCGCCTGCGCATGATTGCCGCCATGTTTTTAACCAAAGACCTGGATATTCACTGGCGGACTGGCGAACAGTGGTTTATGCGATGGCTGATGGATTACGACCAGGCGAGCAATGTGGGCGGCTGGCAATGGAGCGCCGGCACCGGAACAGATGCGGCCCCATATTTTCGCGTCATGAACCCGATTCTTCAGGCCCGCCGGTTTGATCCGAAAGGTGCCTTTGTGCGGCGGCTTATTCCCGCGCTGGCCCGCGTGCCGGACGATTTTGTTCACGAACCCTGGCTGATGCCACCGCTGATGCAGGCGCAATTCGGTTGCCGCATTGGTCAAGATTATCCGCCGCCGGTGGTGGATCATGGCGCGGCGCGGGTCAAAGCGATCAGGAAATTTCAATAACAACCGGCAATGCGAACACCTGGCGGACTCGCGCGAGTTCAGCGGCCGCGATGGCAGACGTTTTTTCAGTCCGGCAACATTTGTGCGGCGGCTTCGTCAGTCAGGTCGGCGGGCACTTCGGGGAAATCGGCGTCATGACTATCGGCTGCACCGGTAGATGCCAATACCGCTCCACGCAAGGATTCATCCGCGTCATGATGTTCGGCGACCGATTCGCCGGCGGGCATCGGCGGATGGGAAGGAATTTCGACGTTCAGAATTTTTCTTAGGCGACGGATCGCGCGGGTTTCAAGCTGACGCACCCGCGCCTTGGTGACCCCCATGCGTTCAGCCAGCATGGAAAAGCTGGCGGGACTCTGACCCGCTTCCAAGCCGTAATGACTGGCGACGAGGTCGCGTTCGCGTTTCGGCAGTTGTGCCAGAGCATCGACCAGTCGCCCCTGCATCATCAGCATGTCCACGGCGTCGGAAACGCTGGTTTGTTCGCCGGTATCCAGTTGATCCAAAAGGTCGTCCTGGGCGAATACGAGTTTGCCATCCGACCGGCCGGCACGCTGGCTGAAGCGGCGTGCATAGTTCTTCATAAGTGCATAGGTAAGATAGGTAGAGAATTTCACGCCGCGGCTGAAGTCAAAGCATTCCACAGCCCGCATCAGCCACAAATTGCCGTCCGAGATCAGTTCAAAAAGGTTTTCATTGGATTGTACATGCTGGCGGGCCACATACACCACCATGCGCAGGTGACTTTGGAGAAGCTGATTGCGGATTTCACCGGCCTGCGCCAGCAGGTCCTCAATACGCTTCAGGTCATCGCATTTGGCCTTGTGAATATCCAACTGGGCTTGCAGCCGACTGGCCATCGCCTTAAGAAAATTCATGCGACGGAACGCATCAATCACCAGCGGCTGGGGCACAATAGGCTGATCAAACGCGTCGGCCACGCATACGGGCACTTCCGGCGGAACACGCGTCCAGAGTTCATCAGATGGTCCGGTGGTCGCGGTCGCGACTTCCTTGAGTGCCTGCCCGGGCAATACATTCAGAATAATGTTCTGCGCATCGGGCATGTCAAATAACTGATTGGTTACAAACGGAATCGGTATTTCCCTGACGCGCCGGGCTTTTTCTTCCGTGACAACCTGCTCAATTGCATGACGGGTGCGGCAATAGCGGCGGGCAATACATTCAACGGAAATTCCGCGGTCCGCGCAATCCAGAATAATACGGCGGTCGGTTTCGGTCAGCGGGCTGGCCGGCGCGGTGAACAGAGCTTGTTCCGGATTCCGGGCGTCAAATTCCCGCAGAATCGTTCGCACACTTTCCGGAGACCGGCCCAGATGTCGCGCAATGCGCTTAGAAATTTCCTTGATACAGCAGTGGCATTTTACCGAAAGCCGCCGCGCGCGGCGGATAATCTGTTCCTTGTCTGCGGCGGTTAGTTGCCGAAACCGGGCGCTATTGGCCACGCGGTCACGATTGGCTTCGGCAAAACGTGATACATCAGATGGCAGAAAGCCAATTCGGCGAATGCCATCGGCGCACAGATATCGCATGGCCACTAACCCTCGGCGGCGCCACCGCTGAATGGTTTTGGTGGATACTTTGAAGCGGGCAGTCACCTGCTGGAGCGAAAGCACTTCTTCCGCGGCTTCATTGGCCGGAATGTCCATGGTGGTGGACAGGTATTCAATTAACGCAGGCAGGTCAGCCAGCAGAACTTTTCCGACCAGCCGATGGTCAGCTTCTTCACGCGGGCGATAGCCGGTTATGCGAAAGCGGACAAATTCCCATGTGTAATCTTCTTCAGGGTCTATATCAGAAAGCAGCGCGCGTGTGTTGGCCAATTGTTCCCGGCGTTTGGTTACCGGGGTGTAAGCCAATTGGCGGGCGAGATCATCTATGCGTGAATCCAGCCAGTTCACTATCGGCACTCCTTTACATTGTGCACACTATTGTACGTCGGACCGGCATGCCACGTAAAGCGAATAAAATGCAAAATTTAATTTACTTTTGCCGATAACCATGTTAAAAGTTACGCGATAGTGAATATGTTCAATATAAAAGGGATTCGTCCAGACCATACCGCACCCTGCATGCACCGGCATGCGGCGTGGTTGGGCCAAATTTTTTGAAACGGATGCCTCATAGACAATGTCTCAGCGGACACCGGAGTCCGCTACTTTAAATTTCAAATTGGACCGGATCGCGGTCGGATATTAACCTGCCAATGCCAATATCCTTTCATTTTTTTGCGCAACCAATCACGAATCCAGGCGTTACACCTGCAACGGACCTGTGTACGCGGTTTATTGCCAAGGGTGCCACCCGCACACGCAATTTTTACGAACCGCGGTCCGAATCCCGCAGGGTGATGTGTTATGTCGGAATCTGGGGACAGCCTTCCATCTATTTTGCCGTCCGGGACTGCCGTGACGACCGGTCAGGTTTGCCTGCAGACTGGGCTTCCACCGCGGGAATCCAACGGCGAAAAGGCCGCTTTGAGCATTCTTCTCATTTTTACCATTTTATATAGCCTGTTTTTGGCCTCCTTTTATGAATCCGCGAATCCGGGTGTGGATCAGAACGGCTATATGCTTACGGCTCGCCTGGTGGCGACACATGGGAAATTGTCTTTCCGGCTGCACAACCCGTTGCAATTCGCCGGCAGCATGATCATACAAACGCCACAAGGATTCATGTATGCCAAATATCCTCCCGGAGTAGGTGTATTGGGAGCGCTGCTGCGGTTTATAAGTGGTCCGTCGGCCATGTATCTGGTGGATCCACTGTGCACGGTCATGGCCCTGATAGGAGGATACTTTCTGTTCCGTCGGCTGCTGGATCCGTTCCTGTCGCTTCTGGGTGTGATTCTGCTGGCCACAAATCCTGTTACATTGACCTATGCGGATGATTCCAATTCACAGGGCGCAGCGCTTGGCTTTACCGTTCTTGGGTTCTGGGCATTGCTGGTTTGGTGGGAAAAGGGCGGCACCTGGCGGGCATGGATGGCTGGAATTGTTCTGGGCTTCTGCTGCTGGATGCGCTACACCGAATTCCTTTGGCTGCTGCCGTTGCTGGCGGTGGCATTTCTGAGATTTTCCAAGACCCGCATTGCGCGCGACAGTCTTATGGCGATGGCCGGGTTTGCGCTGCCGGTGGCCCTGCTGGCCGCGATAAACTGGCATGCGTTTGGCGAGCCATGGCGTACAGGCTACTGGTTCTGCCGGGAACAGACCGGCTTTTCAGTCCAATACCTTATTTCCGGTGCCCATCTGTTTGCTTCGCGCCAGGGCAACTGGCTGACGGTGATTGAACAATTTCAAAATCTGGGTCTGTTTCTGCTTTTTCCCATGGCCATGATCGGCCTGTGCAAACTGCCGCTGGTTTATCGACGTTTCGGCCTGGTCGTACTTCTTTGGGTTTTGCCTACCACACTGGTCTATGCGCTGTATTACTGGGCACCCGCACGCGATGACACCGTGGGGTATCTGCGGTTTTTTCTAGACACTTTTCCCGCGCTTATTCTGGTGGCTTTGTGGACCATCAGCGAATTGCTGAAGCCTCAACGGTGGCTGCGCGCGCTGGCTATCGGCGGGTTCGTCATGCTGGCTGCCGGATTTTCGTTTCATGTCATGATGCCGCGGCTGCTGGCGGCCAAAGCGGTGAAAATTTCCCTGCTGCAAACGCGCGATGTTCTACGGAAAAATCTCAAGCCCGGAAGCGTGGTGTTTGCGCCGACCAATGTGTGCAACTATCTGAATTCCGTGGGCGGATTTCAATTGTTTGACACCAGTCTGTTTATGCCCGGAATGGCCGACCGCATGACTTTTCTGTCCGCCCGCAGCGGTCCGAGTGGATTGCAGAAAATGAGGGCCATCGAATACCGGCATTTGCTTAGTCAACGGGCCGCCCGGAATGCATTTGTTCCTGATCCCGCGTACCGGCTTCGTCAGATCGAATTAAAAATCGTTCAGAAAGCCTGGCGCGATGGCAGGCTGGTGGTCATGCTGGCATCACCGATGCAAATGAGGCGTATCATGCCCTCGGCGGCATTTCTGCAGGTGCGATCCATCGGTGTGATTGACCAGTCCGGACAATCGCGGCCGCACCGTATGTTCCGCGGCCGCTGGGCCGCGCTTAACCCGCGGCTGATGGCACGGTTGAAACAAATGCGACTGCGGCGGCAATTGATGCGGCAATGGGATATTGTGGAATTGCTGCCCAAAGGCGGTCCTTCCGCCGACCGGCTGGCCAGCGCGGGCCATTGACCAGGTCATCGGCCGCACAGTTATCAGCAGACCTTGTGGCATTTCATATTCAAAAGCTGGGCCAGCTTTTCCAGCACGGGTCCGATATGTCCCAGCCCCACGGCGCAATGGTGCGCCGGACCTTGGGAATTCCAGTTATTCATGAAAGCCCGGGCACCGATGCTGAATCGGTAGCGGCTATTGGTGTTGCCAATTTCCAGAATTGGACCGGGAACCGATTCGCCATGGGCGTACAGCAACTCCACGGTTCCGCTGCCTGTTTCGACCACGGAAAGCAGTGTGACAGGGCCATGCCGCACGGACATTTCCACCGAAAGGCCATGCCCCACCTTGCCATGATAAACGCCCAGCGGCCGCACCCGGGTTTTGCCCTGTGCGATGGCAATGTGGCCGGGGCCGTCGTGCCCCATCAGCACCACATCATCATTGAAATCCACGGCGTAATATTCGGTGAAGGATCCACCGGCACCAAGCGAATCCATAATCTTCATGGCTTGGACATTCTTTATTTCCATTTCGCCAGCCACTGGAATGCCGCGAGCGGTCAGCAGGCTGCTGGCCAGAATAATCGTTCGCACGCTAAGTTCGTTGGCTTGGTTGCCCGTGCCCATGTGGTAGTATGCCAAGGATCCGATTCCATGTGCCTCCACCATCTGGTCCAGCGCCACGGAAGTGCGGGCTGCTTCGGCGAGTTCCGCCTGCGGGCAATCCGCTTGAACGTCCAGCACATCCTGAAAATGGGCAATCCGATTCTGCACGACCGCATCGGATATTTTCTGGCGGCGGGCGGAAAGTTCATCCACCTCCAGCATTTCAATGTGACCGCCGAAATAAGCGCACTGGCGGGTTAGATCGGTGTAAATATCCAGCATGCCGCCGTAATAATGCCCCATCACGCCCAGACGGTTGTGTTCCATGACATAGGCGGCCTTTGCCGCGGCCAGCCACTGGTCCACTTCGGTCCAGACGGCGGGGTCATTTTCCAGCATGCCGGTAATCTGGTGAAACGGAATGCGGCATCGGTTAAACACGTTAGCTATTTCTGGCACCGGGCAGGCCTGGCAGAATCCGAGCCATTCGCCAGTCATGCGAGTGCGGTCGGTTTGTGCATTAAACGCAGCATAATTGATCGCCGGAGCGGGTGTCAGATTCAGAATAATTACGGGCGCTTTGGCACGGCGCACCACCGGCAAAACTGTGGAAGACAGAGCGTAGGTCGAAACATACAAAAATATAATATCCACATCCGCCCGGCGTAAATCATGTCCGGCTTGCATGGCTTTTTGCGGCGTATCAATCAGGCCCAGGTTCACTACACCTACCCCCGGTCGTGAAAGCCGCGTCGCCACGCGGGTTGTGTAGCCTTCCAGCCGCTCCTTAAGTCCCGGGAACTGCGGCCAGTAGGTATCAAGACCAATGCCAAAAAGTCCGATTTGGAGTGAATTATGAGTTTCATTAGTGGACATGAATAGTTGCCTTCCAGATCAGATACTTGGGGAATCCTAAAATTACAGCGTGAATAACCGGCCGCAGCATTGCTGCATTACGAGCCATTCGGTTATCTATCGCCTGGTAAAGCTGATATCCATACCCTGCGTACCGCAAGCCAGTAGGGTAACATTATTTTAATAATGCCGCCAGATTCCACGAATGGAAAAGATGTGCGAATTGCAAAAGCCGGCCAAACTAAATGGGCCTTGCACTCATCCCGCGGGATATCCTATCGCCGCCGGAGCTAATGATGGGGACTTTTCCCCGGCGCGGATATTCCGGCAGGCAGGGCCGCTTTTTAGTGCAATATCTTCTGGAAAGCCTTGCGTCCGGTGCGTTGAAAAATCCAGGTCCGCTGCCGGATTAACCTCTGCCCCTTTTTGGACGCGACAAATGCTCGAATGGCTTTGGCATTCGCGAATCCGCCAGGCGGTAATCCCGCCTTCACTTTCTTGCCGAGCGGCCCAATGAATGGATGGACCACAAGGGATTGTCCCTGCCGTTTTATCTGAACAATTTCATACCAGTGGATAAACCCGTGGCCAGATGTTTTGATCATGTTCAGAAACAGTGATTTATAATAGCCGGGCTTCATTTTGTTTATTTTCTTCACACCGACGGCTTTTTCTGCCGGTGTGAATAAAAGGTGGGGATTGAACCACTGGCATTGCAGGTAGTTGTGTCCGGCGATTTTTACCGGCCAGGCCTTGAAAAGTCCATAAGATTTCGGTCCGACGTAAACGGCCACAAGATATTCCCTGCGACTCCAGGGATAGATGGTCGCCCCGAAAGCCGGACGATTTTTGACAGCCGGTCGCACCCAGAAGCCCGCCCAGGAAGGATCAATTTGCATCGGCCCTGGTTTGGCGACAGGTTCGCTCATGGGCAAAGGCTGCACGCACCCGGTTAATGTTGCCGCCACCAGGAATACTGGGAGCCACCGCAAAATCAGTCGTACCGTTGGGATTGATCGGAAAATGCCGGGGCGCCGAATATCCATTGTCGTCTCCTTAGAAATTGGCCCATGGCGGCCAGTCGACAATTGCCGATTCGCCACGGATCGTTCGCGTTTTGAAGTGCCAACGGAATATACGACTACACTTTTGTTTTAAATCCCATGGCACGCAAGACGCACCAGCCGTTGCAGCCTTCAAATAGAATGAACCCGCCGCTGACGGCCACGCCCGCCGCCACGTACCAGAGCCAGGCGATTCGTGTGTCCCAGGCGGCCAATGCCAGCCCTGCGGCCAGTGCCAATATCAGGATGCCGCCACGCCGTCGCAGGCGGGCACCTTTGGTATCAATGTTGCATTTAAGCCGGGCCATTTTTTTTCCAGTGTGTGATTCGCCTGACACGTCCGCAGCCAACCCGCTTCGGCGGATAGCCATATGATTAACACTGGTATGGTATGCCTGTGGCGGCCATGATGCCAATTCTGTCTCAAAAAGCGACTCGTGGATGAACCACGTGAGCTAAGGTTAAAGGGGCGTAGTCGATAGCCGGGTTACAACATGGTAAAGCACCTGAAGAGCAATGGAGATAATCGCCATGTAGAACAGAATTCTTATACTGAACCAGATGGTTGGTAGAAGAATATTCTGTCCCTCTGGTGACCGCACGGTCTTATAGACCAGTGAAATGAGCAGCACCAGCGGAAATATCAGCAGAATCCACCATGGCGTCAGATGCGGCACCTGTGAATACAGTGGATTGATCAGTGGTATCCATCCGATCAGTGGTACTGCGAATGCTGGCATAGCGAAGGTTCCTGTGAAATATCTCTTAGTCGCGGCCGGGCGCACCGGACCGATGTGTCGCCGGGTATTCCCTTTAAAGCGGTGGCTCTTGTGTTACCACCATGAATAAATCGGTCAACACCAGCAGATTCAACATTCCCGCAAGGCCGCAATAGGCGGTTGCAACTTCCTGAAGCAGTGGCGAAAAGCCGACGGGGTGGGGCGCGTCCGCCGGATAGACACGGCCACGGATTTGTGCACCAGCCAGCATGGGCCAGCCTGCCATATATTGCGAATAGGTCCACAACCGCTGGCGAGGCCGGTCCAAGGCCCGCACGCCACCAACCAGCAGTCCCATAAAAAAAAGCGTATGGATGGCCACAAGAAAAATCACGCCGCGTTTCCGCTGTCCCATTATCAGATGGCCCGCCCCGGGTATCAGCCAGCCGACGGCTATGGCAATATATCCCATACCGCTTTTAGATCCGCCCACGCTGACGCGGGGCTGAATGCTTTCGCTGTTGTCGGTAATGGGCAAAACAGGCTCCTGAAACAATCCGTTCCGCACCGTGGCGGCAATTGGCGGCAAATAAGCTGGTATGTTTATACCGGCGTCCCGCCCGTTGGGCAATCGCCTGGCAGCCGCATTTCTTCAATCCGTTGGGCGAATGTGCCGAAACCGGCCGGACACCGCAACCTGAGTCGCTCCAAATCAATCTCCCCGGCGACATCGCTATACAGTTTCGCATACGGAGGCCGGCTGGCCTCCCTTTGCAACAGCATCCTCAAATGTTCTTTCGGTTTGGCAATTGCCTCAGGGGCCTGTTGCGTTTGAATGGTCGCGCCAACTACCCGGCTTAACGCCTGCTCATCGGCAAAAATCCAGGTATCAAACATTTCCACGGCTACTCCCACGGCACGTGGCAAGTGTTTGTCACCGATTGCTGTGGGGTACTGTTGGGCGATTTTTAGTTCTGATTCGCGATTCATATTTTCATCACGATCCACCAGAAGGATCAAGGCGTCATAGCCGCGTTTCTGGGCTTCCATCAGCCAACGGATCGCCTTTTTTTCGTAGCCGCGACCCTTGACGTGGACGCGAACGGGCGAATTGGCCAGACGATCGGCCTCAAATTCATGGTTGCCGCCCAATACGCGGCTGACCAACTGCTGAAGTGCTCCGCCATGTTCGTGCTTGCCCTCTGCCACAAGAAGAATTTTGCTCACTTGGCGCCCTCAACTGGAGATTTTGCCAGTTGGTCGTCACCTTCCGCAGTCCAGATTTCCCCAAGCCGGAAAACGTCCAGCTGGCGTTTCACGTCTGGAATATCGCTTAGCCGCCGGACCGAAACGCTTCCATCCGTCGCTTTCGAACATAGCGTGACTTCTTCTGGTTGAAATTCATCCAGCAGATAGGGGGAATGCGTGGTCATAAGAATCTGCGTATTGGGGTGATTCTTAATCAGCTTGCGCAGCAAGCCAATAATCTCCCGGACGCGCTCCGGATGGATTCCGTTCTCCGGTTCCTCAATCATGAACACCCTTGGCGGATTTGGCAGGTGCAACTGCGTCAGGTAGCCCAGAATTATCAACAAGCCGTCGGAGGCTTGTGCCGCAGGAATCGTTTTTTCGTCGGCAAGTTTGAAACGGATGCCTTTGCCGCTTTGGCCGGTGATTTGAGGCAGGCCCACCCCGACTCCTCTCTTCGGCCATTGATATGCGGTTTCGGAGATCAGTTGAATATTTAATATTTCCGGAAACATTCGGGAAAGCTCGCCTTCAAGTTGCGCGAATTTGGTGCGATCCATGCCTAAAATATCGTCCAGGCATTGCGCCAAGCCGAAGCCGGATCGATCTATCTCCAGTCGGTGATCGCCGGACAGTACGACCGGCATTCGCAAAAACCCCGGGTTCCACCGCTGAATGATTATGCCGGCGAGCTGTTCGGTGACCCCAACGGCTATTTCCTTCGGCACTATTCTCCAGTTGCTGGACTGAGTAGCCAGTCGCACGGCGGTCATGGGGTTGGAACCGATCTCGGATTTCCAGTGGCCGCCATTAAGCGGCTTGAAATATTCGTCAGTTAGCGGGATGGGCCCGCTATTCGAGCCAAGCGGCGATATTTCAAATCGAAAGCCATATTCGCCCGACAAGTTTTCCCCTTTAATTTCACAGTTAACGGCGATTGGCTGCCCGGATTTCAGGGGCAGCACGCCAAAATCCGTCCCGGCAGGCCAGAATGACTGAACCGGATCTGTAACGGTCCAGGATAGAAGTGCAGCCGCCTCTAGAATACTGCTTTTTCCGCTGCCATTCGGCCCAATCAGCACATGAATCGGCGTTAAATCAAGCGTGACATCCCGCAAGGCTTTATAGTTGGCAACATGAAATTGTGTAATCATATTTGCATAGCCTCTGTTTATTGGCCGGCATTCAATGTCGCCGTGTTTGAAATTATAATCGCAGACTGCAATTTCATCTGCCTGCATTCAGGTTAACACCGGCTGGGGCCGAATTGTATCGCGCAAGTGCCGCCGGGTATTATTCCACGTGCCAGTCGCTGCCGTTGCGAACGACGCGGCGGTACAGCGTGTCGCGTTCGACAGGGACAAATCCAGCTTCTACCACCAGACGGCGAATATCGGAAACATCCTGCTCCTGATGCTGATTGCCCCGGCCGCCTTCACGTTTGGTAATGTCATACCAGACCACGGTGCCATCCAGATCATCAACGCCAAAGTTCAGGCTTACCTGTGAAAGTTTCATGCTTTGCATGATCCAGAACGCCTTCACATGGGCAAAATTCGGCAACATCAGTCGGGAAATGGCCAGCATTTTCATGTCTTCCAGTCCGGTGTTGCCCGGCAGATGGCCCAGTTCGCTGCCGTCCGGAATAAAGGAAAGCGGGATAATCGTCTGGAAGCCCGGAGCGGTATCCTGCAATTCCCGCAATTTAATCAGGTGATTAATTCGCTCCGCCCGTGTTTCCACATGGCCATAAAGAATGGTGGCGTTGGTGGCAATGCCCAGTTCATGCGCGACTTTGTGCACATTCATCCAGCCGTCGCCGCGCAGCTTGCCCTTGAAAACTTCGTCGTGCACGCGGTCGTCAAACACTTCGGCCCCACCGCCGGGCATGGAACCCAGCCCATGTTCGCGAAGGGCAATCAGAACCTCGCGGACCGAGAGTTTGGAAATTTTTGTGAAGTGGTCAATCTCAATGGCGGTGAAGCATTTCAAATGCAGGCGGGGGAATCTGGTCCGCAGGCTGGAAAGCATTTCCAGGTACCATTCAAAGGGCAGCCACGGATGCAGCCCGCCGACAATATGAATTTCCGTCGCACCGATTTTGTCCGCTTCACCAGCTATCTGATAGACTCTTTCCAGATCATATTCATACGCGCCCGCTTCGCCGCGCTTGCGGTGAAATTCGCAGAATTTGCAGGACAGGGCACAAATATTGGAATAATTTATGTGGCGGTTGATGTTGTAATAGGCCAGACGGCCATGCATGGCCTGGCGGACGGCATTGGCGATATGGCCGATGGCGAAAATATCGCGTGAATTCCACAGGGTCATGCCATCGGCAAAGTCCAGCCGCTGGCCGCGGGCAATTTTTTCGGCTATCGGCCGCAGGGCTGTGTCGGTAATTGAACCGATGTCCAGATAATCCGCCGGGCTGGAACTATGCGGAATGGCGGAAACATTCGGGGTATCTCCATTTCGGGTGGCCAGGGCGGGGGCTTCAATCGAAATCATCAACTGCTCCAATTTCCTGTGGCATGACCACGTCGGCTTGCCGGGACGACGCTGATTCGTGGCGGCCAAATATGTGCTGCCGCAGTCGGCTTAAAGGCACTGTTTTATTGTAGCGTCGGCGTGCGATGGCTACCAATTCGCCTGTCCAATACGAGCGTTGTTGTTGGCTTTTTCAATGAATGGTCTGGCGTCTTCATGTTCCAATCGGATATACGCGCAGCGGTTTTAGACCCGAGCAAGATACAAACTGACGCGATTCCAACAGATTCGGCCTTGTTTTGCCTCCAGAACAATGCTAAAGTAACAAAGGCAGATAAAACCGATAGGTTTTATCGATAATAGGAATTTATGCAGAGCCACGGCCCGCTTTCCAGCAGGCGCAAGCTCCGCTAGGCTGATGAATATGACGACAAAAGCGACTAATATTGTCTGGCATGGTGGCAAAGTGACTGCAAGCCAGCGAGCCGCGATTACCGGCAGCACGGGCTGCGTCCTGTGGCTGACCGGGCTTTCCGGCGGGGGAAAATCAACAATTGCGATGCAGTTGGAACATCGTTTAATCACTCAGCGGCGGATTGCGTATGTGCTGGACGGCGACAACCTTCGTCACGGTTTAAATTGCGATCTGGGCTTTACCGCCGCCGACCGCACGGAAAACATTCGGCGCGCCGGCGAAATAGCCAAACTTTTCGCCGACGCCGGACTGATTGTCATTTGCAGTTTTATAAGTCCATTTGCGGCGGATCGGGCGGCGGTGCGCACGAAGCTGCCGCCAGGAAAATTTATTGAAATATTTGTGGATGCTCCGCTGGATGTCTGCAGTGCCCGCGACCCCAAGGGGCTTTACAAAAAGGCTCGCGCCGCCCAGGCTGATGGCCGCCCGATGCATATGACCGGTCTGGACCAAGCGTATGAAATTCCGGAAAATCCGGAAATCCATCTGCATACGGACCGGCAAAGTGTGGAGGCGTGCGTGGAGGCAATTGAAGCTTTTCTGGCCGGCCGGAATATATTTGAGGTGCAGAAAAATTTATGACACGCCCCGCCGACACCCAATGGGTGGATATGCATACCCATTCCACTGCCAGTGATGGCAGCCTGACGCCGACGCGCCTGATCGCCAGCGCTAAAACCGCTGGCCTGGTGGGCCTGGCTCTGACCGATCATGACACCGGTAACGGGCTTCTGGAAGCTGCCGAGGCGGCCCGGCATGCGGGGATTCGGTTCGTTCCCGGCATTGAAATATCCGCGGAATTTCCCCATCCGGGCACCATGCACTTGCTGGGCTATTTTATTGATCCGGTTTCGCCCGCCCTTAAACGCATGAGCCAGATTCTGCTGGAAGGACGCGATGCCCGCAATCCACGCATCATTGCCCGCCTTAATGCCCTTGGCTGTGCCATCACTATGGATCAGGTTCAGGCCGTCGCGCGGCGCGGCGTAACAGACGGCCAGGCAGTGGTGATTGGTCGTCCGCACATCGCCCAGGCTCTGGCCGAAGCCGGCTGTGTAGCCAGTGTGAAACAGGCGTTTGACGTTTATCTTGGTACGACCGGTCAAGCCTATTTTGACAAAGAACGCCTGACCCGCAAACAGGCCATTGACTGTATTCATGATGCCGGTGGTCTGGCGGTTCTGGCTCACCCGGTGCAATTACGCACCGGTCACCCGGCGGAACTGGAAAATATTGTGTCCAATCTCAAGGACATCGGTCTGGACGGCATTGAAGCCTGGCACAGCGATCATCGTCCGCAGGATACTGAATTTATTTTGTCTCTGGCGCGTCGCTATCAACTGGTTCCTACCGGCGGATCCGATTTTCACGGTACCAGCAAGCCGGATATTTCGCTTGGCCTTGGGCGGCAGAATGTCCGTGTGCCGCTGGCCGTGCTCGACGAACTGGAAGCCACATGGCGGCGGCGGTCGGCGGCGGGCCAGGTTGCCCAGCCAGTGCGGATTCAATCGGAGGCAATCTGAATTATGTCCGGCGATGCACCAGTACTTCCTGCAATCTCTGTTCCGGCCCCGCGGCTTGACGCATCCGCAGTGGATGTTCTTAACGCCCGCTTTGCCTCGGCCCATCCGGCAGATATTTTTCAATGGGCGGCCGAAACTTTCGGACGCGGCCTGATTATGACCAGCAGTTTTGGCGCTGAAAGCATGTGCGCCATTCATCTGGCCACACGCGTATTTCCGCAAATTCCTATAGTGTTCGTGAACACGGGTTATCTATTTCCGCAGACCCTGGCCTTTATGGAACAGATGCGGCAGCGGTATCAGTTGAATGTGCTGGAGTTTCATACCCGCAACGATCCGGTGGTCTGGCTTACGGTAAATGGCGAACCGGACCCGCGGCAGAGGAATAATGTGGATGCGTGCTGTGCGGCCAATAAAAACGAAGTATTTGACCGGGCGATGCGCGCATTGGTGCCCACCGCCTGGATTCGCGGTGTGCGCGCGCATCAGTCTGATCATCGCGCCAAA